>CAZMRN010000086.1:0-7850 GCA_964568575.1 uncultured Caulobacteraceae bacterium | reverse complement strand
GAGGAGGGCATGCGCCGCATCGCGGATTGGGACGCCTCACGCCGGCGCGTGTGAGGCGATGCGATGCGCATTGGCCATCACCGAAAAGGTGATGGTGGTCGCGGGAATGGTCGGCAGCACCGACGCGTCGACGACATGCACGCGCGACAGGCCCGCGATGCGCCCGATCGCATCGGTCTCGAGCCCGCGCGGCGCATCGCGCATCGGCAAGGATGCGCCGCAATGGAAGCTCTCGCCGATCGCGCTGGCGCGCGCTTGAAACGTCAGCGCGAAGACGCCGGCGCCGGCGAGACTGCGCGCGATCGTGCGCTGCAGCGCGGCGAGCATCGGCCCAGTGCGCGGATTGGGATGCGCTGCGACCTGCAGACGTGCGGCGTCGCCCGATCCGTCGAGCGTCAGCGCCATGCTCCCCGACACGTCGGAGTGCAGAAAACCTTGCGCCACCAGAAGGCGACGGCTCAATGCGCGCAGGATCGCATCCGGAATGCGGCCCCCGAAGCGCTGACGCAGATCGCGCAGATAGAACGCATTGTGCGTGTAGATCTGCACATGCGCCGAGCGCGCGTCGAATGGCGGGCCGCTGCATTCGAGGAAAGCTTGCGTCAAGGTGTGGGCCTGCGCCATCGCCTCAACCGGCGGCGCAGGCCAGGCGTGCAGCATCGGCATCAGCATCGCCTGGCTGTCGCGCAGCGTCAGCGCGGCGCCCGGCGCACCCAGCGTGTTCAGAACGATGTGCGCACTCGGCAAGACGCCGGCGCCGATGAACAGCCGCGCACAGCGCCACGTGCGCTGCGCGCCTGTCGTCAGATTAATCCCATGAACGACGACGCCGTCGGCGTCCTCCGCAAAGCGCGTGACGCGCACGTCGGGTTCGTAGGCGAACGCCGCGTTGCGCTCCAGCGCGCGCACGGCGTCCCCGGCGTTGAAAATCAAGTTGTACGGGCAGCCATAGAGGCACATGCCGCAGCGGCGGCAACCTTGATCCACCGCCTGCCGCGCTTGTCCCGCTGTCACGCCGAGTCGGGCAAGACGCGCACGCGCGTTTGCGAGATTGCGCAACAATGTGACGGCCTGCGGCGAAGGCGGCAGGCCCGCATCGCCCGGCGGCGACCAGAGCGTCAGCGCATCGGCGAGATCGTCGCGCACGGCCGCGACGGGCGCGAAATTCGAAACGGCCCGATAATGCGGCGCCAGATCCTGCGCGGCGCGCGGCCAATCGGCGATGTCGCTGGCGCGATAGGGCGCGAAGGCTGCGCCCCAGCCATTGCTCAGGCCCCCGCGTGCAAAGGACGGCTTCAGCGCCGACGCATCGGCGATCAGATCAACGACCGCGCGCGTGTAGAAATCGGAGCCATAGGGGCGCATGCCGCCGCCGTCGTCGCCGCGCACCTGTGCGGTGAGCATGGCGCGATCGTCTGCGCTCCAGGCGTCAGGCTCGCTCGCGCCCATGCGCGCCTTTAAGGCTTGGCGTTCGGGTTCGAGCGCCAGGCCGACATCGAGCATGCGCACGCGCGCGCCGCGCGCCATTCGGCCGTGCGCCGCAGCGACGCCCGACGGTCCGGACCCGATGATGATGTCTTCCAGCGCCATGGTCAGCGTGCGCCGCGCGATCGCAGCGAAACGATTCCACGGCCCGGCGTGCGCAGCTGGCCGCGTCCCGCCGCATCGATCGTCACCGGAGCGAGCGCGCCGCCGCCGCCGTCGGTCAATTCGTACGCCGCTGCGTAAACGCCAGGCGGCAAACCGGCCAGGGCGACATCACGGGCGCCGTCGACGGCGATCACGAGCGCGGCGGCGCCGTCGGGATTGAGAAAGGCGACCGGCTTGGCGGCGTTGCGATCGGTTGCGTGGAGATGGTGCTGCTGGATCTGTCTTTGCCCGATGCGCGCGGCTTGGAAATAGAGGCGGTTGAGGCGCGTGTCGTCGGCGATAGAGAACGCGGGCGCCGCGGCGTCGCTCTGGTCGACGTTGAAAAGCATGCGAATGGTTTGCCCCTGCCAAGCCGATGCGTTGGCGACCGTCAGGTCTTCATAGAGCACCGCAGGCGTCGCAAGCCCGAACCACCATTCCAGCATCGCAGTCGGCTTATTGTGGCGGGCGCCGCGCGCCGCGATCCGCGCCGCATGCGCGCGCGAGCCGTTGCGATAGCGGTGATAGGAAAACTCCACGATCTCCGCCATCGCGCCGTCGACGCGGGCGATTTCGTCGATCCAGGGCGCTGCGTTCGCCATGTCCGTGACGGACGGCGCGATGAAGGCGGGCGTGAAGCCGTTCTCGCGCAGCTTGCGCGCGGCGGCGACGATCGCTTCGCCCATCAACTGCGGCGACCATTGCCGGGTGTGATTGTCAGGTTCGAGAAGCACTTCCCACGCGTCCGGCGTGAAGCCGTATTTGTCGCGCATGTGCAGATACGTCGCGAGCACGAATTCGGCGTATTCTTCCGGGTCGTCGTGATGATAGGCGCCGCCTTCCAATTGCACGGTGAAGGCGACATAGCAGAGATTGACGAACAGGCGCTCGCCGCGCGCGGCCAGCCGCGCCCGCAACGGCAGCACGACCGTCTCGATATTGGCGTCGAGCTCGGCGAAATCGAAGCCGGACCAGGCGATCACATCAGGGTCGTCATTGTCGTTGACGGTGGCGTAGCGCAGCGGGCGCCAGGCGTCCTGCGAAAGCGCGCCGGCGGTGAAGCGCGTCCAGTTGCGGTCGGTGTTTTCCGCGCCGCTGCGCACTTCAAGGCGCACGCGATCGATCCCCACCTCGTCGACGGCCCGCGCCAACAGGGCTTGCGTAAACGGCGGAAAGCCGCGCGGATTGGCGTCGTCCGTCATGTCGACGGTGACCTCCCAGCCGCGCATCGTCTGATGGCGCTTGGCGGGATCGACCGTCACGGTCAGGGGTTCGCGCGCGCACGCCGCCAGCGCCATCGCCGCCAGCAGCGCGCACAGCGGCCATCGCATGCGGCGTCTCCCTCCGTGCGCGGCTAGGGACGCCAGAGCGTAACCTCGCCGGGTTGTTGCGCGCGCGACAAAGCGCATTTCACATCCATGACGACGCCGCCCTCGTCGCGCAAGAGGCTGCGCACCAGCGGCCAGCCGCCGCGCACGAAGGCGTCATGCGTCACGGCGAAAATCACCGCGTCGGCGGGCTTCAGGTCGTCCCGCGCAAGCAGACGTTCGCCATATTCGTGCATGGCGTCGTCGGCGTCCGCGACGGGATCGTGCACCTGAACGGTCACGCCATGGTCGCGCAGCGTACGCACGATGTCGAACACTTTGGAATTGCGCAGGTCCGGCACGTTTTCCTTGAAGGTGAGGCCCAGCACCGTTGCGGTGCGCAACGGCGCGCCGCGCTTGCCCGACAGGCGCACGCATTCCTTGGCGATGCGTTCGGCCACCGCATCGTTGACGCGCCGTGCGGAAAGGATCACCTCGGCGTGCAGGCCGAACGTTTCGGCCTTGTGCGTGAGATAATAGGGATCGACGCTGATGCAGTGCCCGCCCACGAGGCCGGGCGTGAAGGGCAGGAAGTTCCACTTCGTGTTCGCGGCCTGCAGTACGTCGGCCGTGTCGACCCCGATGACGCCGAGGATGTGGGACAATTCATTCATCAACGCGATGTTCACGTCGCGCTGCGTGTTTTCGATGACTTTTGCGGCTTCGGCGACGCGAATGCTCTGGGCGCGGTACACGCCTGCGCGCACCACCGATTCATACACCGCCGCGACGATGTCGAGCGCTTCGGGCCGTTGCGCGGAGACCACTTTCACGATGGTTTCGAGACGGTGCACCTTGTCGCCGGGATTGACCCGCTCGGGGCTGTAGCCGACGTCGAAATCGACGCCGCAGCGCAGGCCGGAGGCGCGCTCCAGCACCGGCACGCACACTTCCTCGGTCGCGCCGGGATAGACGGTCGATTCGTACACCACGATTGCGCCGGGGCGCAGCGCGGCCGCGACAGTCTCGGACGCGCGCTCGAGCGGGCGCAGATTGGGCCGGCGCGCTTCGTCGATCGGCGTCGGCACGGCGATGATGAAAAAATCCGCGGCCTTCAGCGCGGCGGGGTCTGTGGTGAAGGTTGCGGTGCTGCCGGCGAACGCCTCGGGCTCGACCTCGCCGCGGCGATCGACGCCCTGGCGCGCATCGGCGACGCGCTGGGGATCGATGTCGAAGCCGATCGTCGGCGCGCCCGCGCGCGACAGCGCGACCGCCAACGAAAGGCCGACATAACCCAGCCCGATGACGGCGATCGTGCGCCCATGTGCGGCCGAGCCGTTTTGGGTTAATGCGCCATCCGCCATAGCGTATACATCCCCCGCGTCACCGCCGCTGTCCTACAAGACTCGGGCCACAGGCGCGAGCGCGAAAGCCCGGCGAGGCTCTGGTTCAGCCGCCGGCGCAGCGTTTTTCCGCGATGATGTCGGCGATGATCTGACGCAGCGGCGTGTTTGGGCGGAACCCGATCGCCGCTTCGAGCTTGGACACGCGCGGCACGCGGCGGGGCATGTCTTCGAAGCCCGGCCCATAGGCTTGGTCATACGGGATGAAGCGGATCTCCGAGCGGCTGCCCGTCATCTCGCAGACCAACTGCGCCAGCGCGCCGATGGAGATTTCTTCGTCATTGCCGACATTGTAGATCTGGCCGATCGCCTGCGGCGCAGCGATCAGCCGCACGATCGCTTCGACGGCGTCGCGCACATGGCCGAACGAACGGGTTTGTTTGCCGTCGCCGTGAACGATCAATGGGCGGCCGGCGAGCGCGGCGTCGATGAAGTTCGGCAGCACCATGCCGTAGCGGCCGGTCTGGCGCGGGCCGGTGGTGTTGAAGAAGCGCGCGATGATCGGCCGCGCCTTGCCCTCATGGGCGCAGGCGACGGCGAGGCACTCGTCGACGGCCTTGGCGAAAGCGTAGGACCAGCGGATTTTCCCCGGCGACCCGAGCGTGAGGTCGTCGTCCTCACTGAAGGGGATCTGCGCGCTCTTGCCATAGACCTCCGAGGTCGACGCGATCAGGATCGGCTTGTCGTAGGCGCTCGCCGCTGCAAGCGCCGCCTCCGTGCCGCCGACATTGGCGAGCAGCGATTGGCTGGGCTTCGTCATGATCGTCTGCACGCCGACGGCGGCGGCGAGGTGGATGACGACGTCGCAGGCTTGCGTATGGGCGGCGACGCGATCGGCGTCGCGGACGTCGCCTTCCTCGAAGGAGAATCCATCTGCGTCGCGCACCCGAGCGAGATTGTCGAGGCTGCCGGTGGAGAGATCGTCCAGCACGCTGACGCGCCAGCCCTCGCGCACGAGGCGTTCGCTCAGATGCGAGCCGATGAAGCCCGCGCCGCCGGTGATGAAGGCCTTCATGCCGCCGCTCTTTCCTTCACAGAATCGACGAGGCGACGGTCGCCGCGCTTGTCTGCCGCTTGCGCGAGGACGTCGAGATATTGGCGCATCACCGCCGCTTCGCTCCACTTGGCGCGGAACGACGTGCGCGCCGCTTCGCCCAGGCGCGCGCGCAGCGCGCCGTCTTGCGCCAGTTGCGTTATGGCTGCAGCGAGATCGCCGGGCGTTTCAAACAGAAACCCTGCGCCGCTGTCGCGTACGATGTCGGGAAACGGGCCCAATTTGCGAGCGATCACCGGCAACCCGCGGCGAAACGCTTCGATGAGCACGATGCCGAATGTTTCAAAGCAGAGCGAGGGCGTGATCAGCGCAAGCGCGTCGCGATAATAGGGCGACAACGCTTCGGGCGGCTTGCGGCCCAGAAACCGCACGCGCTGCAGATCGCGGGCCTGCGCGCGCAGGGTTCCGGCGTACTCGCCGTCGCCGATGACGACGAGATCGGGGCCGTCCGGTCCGGCGAAAGCCGGCAGGATGTCCTGCACGCCCTTGATCTTTTCGAGCCGCCCGACGAACAGGAAAAACGGCTTGTCATGCGCCGGCGCGGCGGCGGCCTGCAGCGGATCGTTTTCGTCCGGCAGAAAATACGGCACGACATTCATATCGTACGGAAAGCCGAAGCGGCGATGCGCGTCGCGACTGAACGCGCTCTTGGCGATGAAGGCGTCGATATGGGCGGCCTCGCGCTCGAGCATGCCGGTCGCGCGCCAAAGCTGCGGCGGCCGATTGTAGCTCAAGGTGCAGCGCAGACAATCGCGCGCGTCGCAGGTTTCGCGATTGTAGCGCCACAGCACATGCGTCGGGCACACGAGCCAGTGTTCATGCGCTTCGTACAAGCGCACGCCTTCGCCCATCGCGAACAGGCCGGGGCCGCCGACGAGCGAGGCGTTGTGGATCCAGGTGACGTCGGCGTTGCGGCGAGACAACAAGGTTTTGAGCCGCGCATGATGCGCCACGGGCCGGCCCAATTGATGCGTCGCGAAGCTTGCCGCCACGCCGAGCGGGCTCTTGAGCGCGATCACCTTGACGCCCGGCGGCGGTGGGACGGGTTGCGGGGCGGCCTTCGCGAGATGGAGATAAGCATCGGCGTCGTGGATGACGGTGACGTCGAAGCCGCGCCGCGCGAGCGCTGCGCTCAGGCGCTCCACGCCGATTCCGTCGCCGCCGAAATTATACGGCGGGAAGAAGGTCGTCACCATGGCGATGCGCACCATGGCGCTTATCCGCGGGCCAACGCGGCCGCAGCCAGCGTGCGCGCCGCGCGCAGCGCCTTGCGCACCGCGAAATAGCCGCGCGCGCCGTCGAGAAAGGCGCGCCATCGTTTCGGATCGCGAAAATAATGCATGTCGATGCGCGGAATGTCGTGCGCCGGCGCGTCGCGCATCATCACGTCGAAGCGCGTGCCGAACGCGAGCGCGTAGCGCTGCGCGATCGCGGCCAGAACCGTAGCGTTGACGCGCCCGAACGGCGCCGCGAAGGCGATCGGGCGTTGGCCGAGCCTGGACTCGATGGCGGCGGCGCTTGCGTCAAGCTCGTCGGCGAGCGCTGGGGCGGGGAGCGTCGTCAGGTCGCGATGCGCCACGCCGTGGGCGGCGAACGTCACGCCGTCCTGGGCCAGGCGGCTTGCGTCGTGCCAGGTCATCAGCGGCGGGAAGGGGCCGGCGCCCCCGTCCCAATCTGCGACGCCGCCGAGTTTGCCGGTGGGCGCGAACATCACGGCGTGGAGCCCGCGGGCCCGGAGCAGCGGGTGGGCGGCGTGGACGAAATCGGCCAGCGCGTCGTCGAAGGTGATCAGAGCCTTGGGGCCGTCGAGGGGGGCGCCAGCGCGCCAGCGGATAAGGTCGTCGAGGGTGGCGCTCGCGAATCCGGCGTCGACCAGAGCGTCGAGCTGGGCGGCGAAGACGCCCGGCGGCATGCAGGTGGGGCCCGCGCCGTCCGACACGGCGTGGTAGGTCAGGACCAGAAACGGGGTGGGCGCAGCCGCCATCCGCTTTTCGCCTTTCCGTACAAGGGGCCCAACGCCCGGGACCGGTCCTGGAAACCATGGCTGCAAAGGACGCGCCAGAGGCCGCCGCCCGGCCCGTCGCTTGCAGGGTGACCTAAACGAAAAGTGACGTGAAATCGACCATGCCCTGTCGCGAGGCGACGCTGGGCGTGGCATGAAGGAACCGTCATGCGCACGCCGCAGCCGGGGGATCTTGAGGGGGCTCGTGATGCGGCGGCCGCTGCGCCGGGCGCCGCTATGGGGCTGCCGCGAGCTGCGCTTGTGCTGGCGGCCATCACGCTGGCCACGGCCCTCGGCGTCCAGGCGGCGCTGCACTCGGCCATTCCCTGGCGGGAGTACACGGTCGCCACCCTGATCGTCGGCGTCGTCGGCCTTGTCGGCGCGACCGCCTGGGGCGCGCGTTTGGGCCTGACGGCCGAGATCGCCGCGGCGGCGGACGCGGTCGCCGCCCGGTT
>CAZMRN010000085.1:0-7853 GCA_964568575.1 uncultured Caulobacteraceae bacterium | reverse complement strand
ATCGGCGGGATAGGATTGCGCGAAGGCATCCAATTCCGCGATGCGCGCGGCGTCGCCGCTGCGCGATGCGATTTGCGGC
This sequence comes from uncultured Caulobacteraceae bacterium, assembly GCA_964568575.1. Taxonomy (GTDB): domain Bacteria; phylum Pseudomonadota; class Alphaproteobacteria; order Caulobacterales; family Aquidulcibacteraceae; genus RI-43. The sequence goes on along the minus strand of CAZMRN010000085.1, from coordinate 7,774 downwards.
GCGAATTCCAGCCGCTGCAGCGGATCGAGCAGACCCTCCACCTCGGCGCGGCGTGCGGCGATGAAGGCCCATGTCAGGTCCGGATGCGTGGTTCCAACGCGCCGAATGACGACCGGGCGTAGCGTGCGCGGAAAGGCGTCGGTCAACGCGAGATCGAGCGTGCGTTGCGCAAGCGCGGGATCCTGCACTTCGGCGAGCGCGGAGAGATATTGATCGCGCTCCAGCGAGGTCGCGGCGTTGCGCGCCTGATCGACGAGCCATTGATGCCAGCGCGCATCGGCTTGAGCGCCGAGCGCGCGCAACGTCGCCTCGCGGATCGCGCCCGGAAGCGCCGCGGGATCGGTCGCCGACGCCTCGACCCGGCGGCGCGCCTCCGCAACGACAGCGGAATCATTGAGCCAACCCAGCGTGCTGATCAGCACATCGCGCAGCACGGAATCGGTGACCGCTTCGCCGGCGCGCGCATCCCAGCCGACGCGCGCGAAATGCGGCGCCAGATGCGCGCGCGCATAGGCCTTGAACGCGGCCTCGCCAGGCTGGCCCTGCTGGTATTCCGCCAGGCGACGCAACGCGCCGGCGGCCTGAATGACGACATACGGATCGGCGTCGTTGGGCGTCGCGTTCACCAGACGCAGATAATCGCGCATCGACGCCGCGCCGGATTTGCCGAACGCCCAATAATCCGCCAACAGGCCGAGCTGATCGTCGGCGGAAAGCGCCGCGAACGATGCGATGAGCGCGTCGAGATCGGCGGGCGCATAGAGCGTGCGGAAATAGGCGTTTTCGCCCGCATTGATCTTGACCGCGCCGCAGCCGCCCGGCGCCTCCAGCACGCCGCCTTCCGGGGGAAGCAGCATGCGCACGCTGTCGGCCGCGCCGACGCGGCGCGCCACGATCGGAATCGTCCAGGTTTCGGCGGTGCGCGAGGCGTCGTCGGCGGCGAAGCGCGTTTGCGTCAGCCGAAGACGCGTCGTTGTCGCGCCAGGCGCGCACGGTTCGCTGTGCGCGGTGACGAGCGGCACGCCGTTCTGCGTGGTGAAGTCGCGGGCGATGCGCGTGATCGGCGTGTTCGAGGCCGCCTCGAGCGCCTGCCACAATTCTTCCGTGCGCGCGCTGCCGTAGAGATGGCTGTTGATGTAGGCGCGCACGCCGTTTCGAAACGCCTCTTCGCCGATATAGGTCTCGATGGTGCGGATGACGGCCTGTCCCTTCTGATACGTGATAGTGTCGAAGGCGAGATTGGCCTGATCGATGGAGTTCACCGTTTGCACGATCGGGTGCGTGCCGGCGCGCGCATCGATATCCATCGCCTGGTTGCGCCCGCCCGCGGCGGCGAGCCACGGCGCCCAATCGGGGTGCAGCGCTTCGGTGGCCTTGTCGGCCATCCAGGAGGCGAAGCCTTCGTTCAGCCACAGATCGTCCCACCACGCCATGGTGACGAGATTGCCGAACCATTGGTGCGCGACCTCGTGCGCGACGATGCCGAACACGCTCTGGCGATCATATTCGCTCGACAGCGCGGGATCGAGCAGCAGGTATTGGTCGAAATAGAGAATGGCGCCCCAATTCTCCATCGCGCCGAATCCGCCGGCGCCGGGCACGCCGAGATTGTCGAGCTTCGGCAACGGATACGGCACGCCGAAATAGGCGGTGAAATAGCCCAGCGTCTCGACCGCGGCCTGCAGCGCATAGCGCCCGTTTTCGCTTTGCCCGCGCACGGTGACGACGCCCACCTCCACGCCGTCAGGCGTGCGCGTCGATATCCGCTCCAGATCGCCGACGGCGAGGAACAGGAGATAGCTCGGCATGCTGGGCGAGGATTGGAAGCGCACGCGCTTCATGCCGCCCGGCAGCGCGGTCGTCTCCGCGATCGGCATGTTCGACAGTGCGGTCTCGGCCTCCGGCACGATCGCGGTGAGGTCGAATACGGCGCGCATGTCCGGCTGATCGAACATCGGCGCGAAGCGGCGCGCATCGCCGGGCTCGAACTGCGTCGCCAACAGGCGCCGGGTCGCGCCGCCCTGATCATACGAGACCCGGAACAGGCCGTAAGCCTCATCATAGATGCGCCCGGCATAGGCGATCTCGAGCGTGTGCCGACCCGGGCGCAGGGTCCGCGGCGCGGTGATCGTGGCGGTCTGCGCCGCCGCATCGATCGCCGCCTGCGCCGCGCGCCCGTCGAGGCGCACGCCGGAGAAGGTCATCTCGGCGGCGTTGATGGTGACGCGGTTGGTCGGCGCCGTGGTTTCGAAATGGATGCGCACGCGCCCCGTGAGCGTGCCCGCCTCGGCGTTGGGCGTCACCTCGATCTCATAACGCTGCGGCAGGGTCGCGCGATCGAACGATTGCCGCTGCGCCCAGGCCGGCGCCGCAAGGCCCATGACGAGCGCCGCGCCAAGGGCGGCCAATACGCGATGTAGCTTCATAGGGATCGGCCCCGAACGATGCGCCGCGGCTTCCCGCAGCCGGCTTGGCGGCGATCTATTCAGCGCGCGACGGCGCGTGTCCATGCGGCGCTGCGCATTTTGCGACAGGCTGCGCCCTTCAACTTTCCGATGGCTTCCCTTACACGCTGTCGCCGCATCGCTTTCCCGACGAAGGACATCGCCGCCCATGGCCGCATCCGCAAAGACCGCCGCGCCCGCTCGACGCGGCAAGTTCAAGCCCGGCGATTACGATCTGGCGGTGAAGCGCTCTGCAGCCGGGCTGGGCCTGTTTGCGAACGAGGCGATCCCGAAGGGCGTCTGCGTGGTGGAATACACCGGCCGCATGCTGACGCCGCAGGAGGAATACACAAGCCGCAGCAAATATCTGTTCGCGCTCAGCCCGCGGCGCACGATCGACGGTTCGGCCCGCCACAACATCGCGCGCTACATCAATCATTCCTGCCGGCCGAATTGCGAGCCGATCATCCGCCGCGGCCGCGTCTTCATCATGAGCAAGCGCGCGATCAAGCCCGGCGAAGAGCTCGTCTATCATTACGGCAAGGATTACTTCGAGAACCTGATCAAGAAGATCGGCTGCCGCTGCCCGAAATGCCGACCGGCGCGCAATATCGGCAGCTGAAGCGGGGCGGTTCAGCCTCAAGCCCAAAGAGTATATCATTTTGACCTGGGCGCGCTGCGGGCCGAAGGCTTTGGGCGAACGCGAACGGGAGAGGAACCATGAAAAGACTGGCGGCGGCGCTGTTGGGCGCGGCTTTGGCGATAGGCGGGGCGCTGCCTGCGGAGGCGCAGACGCGGCGCGGGCAGGCGATCGATCTCGCCACTCCGGAAGGCGCGCTCAAGGCGATGCGCCGCCTGTGGTGCACCGAGACGGACGGCGAGCCAGTCTATTGGTTCTGGCAGGGCGAGGCCTATTCGCGCCGCCAGGGCGAACGCGACCGGCACTTGTTCGACGTGCAAGGCCTCAATGTGCGCACCTGTGCGGCCGCGACCGATCCGCAGCGCGGCGAAGGCTTCCGCTCCGTCAGCCGCGAGCTTCTGATCTATCTTGATCCGCAGACCGGACAGCCGCTGGCGACATGGACCAATCCCTGGTCGAACGAGACGGTCGAGGTGCTGCACGTCGCCAACGATCCCGTGAACGGCGAGTTCTATCTGCGCAATCGCGACGGCTCGCCGCTGCAATGGTCCGGCCAGCAGGTCGCGGGGCGCTGGTTCATGACCACGACGGTGCCGCTGTTCTATCCCAACCCGCTCGCCGGCGATTATCAGGCCGAAATCGGCGGGACATATCACGCCACCGAGATGTTCAATTTCATGGGCGACGTCGCCAATTTGACGGCGCCGCGCACGAGCTCGGCGGACGTCTATGTCGGCTGGGTGCGGATGTCGTCCTGGTTGCCGTGGATGAAGATGGGCGGCCGCGACGGCGTGATTTATTTTCACACCGCGGGAAGAAAATTGATGCGTTGGGAGGATGTCTCCCCGCTCATGCGCGAGGAAGTGGCGCGCTATTACCCGACCTACCGCAACCCGCCGCCGACGGACGACCGCCGCCCGAACGTGACGAGCTGGTCTTATTTCCGCGCCGTGCGCGAGGGCCGAGAACAGGCTCCCGACCGCACGCCTTAAAGCGCAGCGCTTAAAGAGAAACGCCCCGGAGCGATCCGGGGCGTTTTTGTTTGTGCGCTGCGGCTTTCGATCAAAACGGTTTGACGGCGCCGAAGAAGCCCGTGGTCGCAATCCCGATCCAATAGAAATAGGCGACGAAGCGCCCGAGCCCGATCGATTTCTTCAGCGTCGCCTCAACCGCCGGGTTCGGCCCCTGCGCCAGCACCGCGAACATCTTCTGCCACTCATGCATGATCAGCCGCAGCACCACGCCGATGCACAGCATCAGGCCGAATGTGAGCATCTTGGCCGAATACCATTTCTGCCCCTCGCCCGCCGCCAGCGGCCCGTAGCCGAGAAGCGACGAGATCGAGACGATCAGCAGCGTCGGGATCAGCAGGTAGCGGGTCCAATCTTCGATGCCGGACAAGACGTGCCAGATCGGCTTGCCGCGCGTCGCGTAGGCGCCGAGCGTCAGCGCAAGCCAAGCCGCATAGAGCGCCCACATGCCGACGAGCCAGCCGCCGCCGAGCGGTTGAATGCCCCAGAGATAGCCCATGTGCAGGCCCAGCGGCAGGAGGGAGATGATCCCGATGCGGGCGAGGATGTCGATGCGATAGGCCGTCTCCATGTGGCGGCCGCGCTCCTCCAGGCTCAACGCCGGGTTGACCACCTTGTAGGAGGTCTGAAACACGCCCCACTCGCCCCCCAGCCAATAGACCATCGCCAGGATGTGCAGCCAGCGCAGGATCGCCAGTTCATGTGTGGCCAGAAACTCGGCCATGTCGCCCTCTCCAAAACCGCGTTCGGGGCAAAGTTGGTATATCTTTTCCCCTTGTGGTCAATCAGGACTAGGCGCGGCATTTGATTTTCGCCACCGTGCGCTTCGGCCGCACGGGCGGCGCGGAGGGCTGGGATGAGCGAAGCGACGGCGGACGCGCAAGGCGCGCGGGGCGGCGAGTTCAAGCGCGGCGGCGGCGTCGTTCTGGCGGCGGCCTTCGGCATCGGCCTCGGCCTGTCGCCGCTGCCCTTCTACACGCTGGCCGTCTTCGCCCGCCCGCTGGCGCAGGAGTTCGGCTGGGATTTCGGCCAGATCATGTTCTCGCTGACGATCATGACGCTGGCCGTTTTCCTGATGGGGCCTGTGGTCGGGATCGCGGCCGACCGCTTCGGCGCCCGCCGCGTGGCGATCGTCTCGGTCGTGTTGTTCTCGCTCACCTTCGCGGGCTTTGCGCTCACGAACGGGTCGCTGCCGCTGTTTTACGCGAACTGGGCGATCATGGCCGCGCTCGGCGCCGGCACGCTGCCGATCACCTGGACGCGCGGGGTCAACAGCTTCTTCGTCGCCAATCGCGGACTGGCGCTGGGGCTGTCGCTCATGGCGACCGGGCTTTGCGGCTTCGTCGCCCCGCGGCTTGCGGAATTCCTCATCCAGACGCAGGGCTGGCGCGTCGCCTATCTGGCGATTGCGGCGTTGCCGCTGCTCATCGCGTTGCCGATCGCGCTCTTGTTCTTCCGCGAGGCGGGGCGCGACGGCGTCGCTGCGATCGCTGCGCCGCAATACGGCAAGACGCTGCGCGAAGCGGTGGTCGATTGGCGTTTCTGGATCCTTGGCGTGGCGTTCGTACCGATCTCGCTGGCGCTCGGCGGGCCGGTGCCGAACATGGTCGCGATCATGGAATCCAAGCAATTCGAGCGCGAAACAGCGGTGGGTCTGCTGAGCTTCGTCGGGCTGTCGGTGATCGTGGGGCGCGTGGCGGGCGGCTGGCTGATCGACCGGCTGTGGGCGCCGGGCGTGGCGTTCGTGATGCTGTCGCTGCCGGCGATTTCGCTGCTGTTGTTGTCGCAGATGGATACGCTGCCCTATTGGCTGGCGCTGTCGAGCGTTATTCTGATCGGCGTCGCGCTCGGCGTCGAATACGATTTCATGGCCTATATGGTGGTGCGCTATTTCGGCATGCGCGCCTATGCCGGCATTTACGGCTCGCTGTACGGTTTCTTCGCGATGGGCGCCGGCTTCGGGCCGGCGGTGTTCGGCGCCGTGTTCGCGCGCCAGGGCACCTATGATCCCGTGCTGCTGATCGCCGCAGTGCTGACGCTGGGCGGCTCGGCGTTGCTTCTGACGCTCGGCAAATATCCAACCTTCAAGGCGGATGCGGCGTGAGGCGCCGCCGTTTCGCCGTTTTGCGGCGCGATCATGCAACCCTTGCATCCGCCTGAAAGGACGCCCATGCGCCGCACGCTCGCCGCCCTGTTTGCGCTGACGCTGCTGGGCGGTTGCATGTCGATTCTCGAGGCCGCGTGGGATAGTCAGGCCGAACAAGATTGCATGGAAAGCCGCGACCCGAGCGGCTGCCTAGATCGCGTCGATGAAATCCAGCGCGAGCGCGACGGCGGCTATTGAAGCTCAGCCGGCGTCGCGGTTGGAAAAATCAAGCCCGGTCGCTGCGGCGAGGTCGACGAGCGCCTGATCTTCGTCCACGACCTTGATCGTGCGCATGCCCATGTCGCGCGCCGGCTTCAGATTGATTCCCAGATCGTCGAGGTACACGCAGGCGCGGGGATCGACGTCGAGCGCTTCGCACATCAGCGCATAGATGCGCGGATCCGGCTTGCGAATGCCGATCTTGGAGCTTTCGATCACATGATCGAACAGCGCCATCACGGCGGCGACCGCTTGCGCCTTCTCGGCCGTGCGCGCCATGCCTGCGCCCTCGCCGGCGGGCACATTGTTGGTGATGCAGCCGACCTTCGCCACCGCCTTGCACGCGCGCAACGCCGCAACCACGCGCGGCCTCACATCGCCTGACAGCAACGACAGCACGTCGGCGCCCTGCACCCGCCGCCCCAGGGCCGCGCTTTCCTCCGCAAACAAGCGATCGAAGGCGGTCGCGTCGATTTCAGCCCGCTCGAACAGCGCCCAAGCGTTGTCGTGCGGATTCGTCGCGTTCACCGTGCGGATGAAATCGCGCGGCAGGCCGCGCTCGGCCTCGAAGCGGTTGAAGGCCTCGAACGGCGACGTGGTCAGCACGCCGCCGAAATCCCAGATGACGGCTTGAAGGGTCAAAGCTCAGCAGCCCGCATTGTCGTCGGTCCAGCCGAGCAGCGCGCCGTTTGGCGCGCGCACTTCCGGCGCGGCGTAGCATTCCCCGCCGGGATTCTCGCCCGGCGCCCGATAGAAGACGGGATCGAATTGCGAGGCGAGCTGCAGCGCTTCGTCGGCCGGCGCATTGATCACGGGGCCGGCGCCGGCGGGCGCGCGGCAATCGATCCTGTTTTGCAACAGGCCGAGACGCACCAGAACGCGTCCATCGGCTTCACGGCCCGCATAGGCGACGGGCGCGCGTTGCGGCTGCGCGGCAAGGCACGCGTCGATCGCGGGGATAAGGTCCAGAAGCGCATTGTCCCAGCGGCGATAGGCGCAGCCGCGATAGACGCCGCCGCCCTCGACCTGGACGCTGGCGGTCCAGGGAATGCCGGTTTCAGCGCCGATCGCGCAGATCGCGTTTTCGAGCGTCACCTGCACGGCGCCGCCGCCGATGCGCGCGCGCCCATCCGGCGCAATCACTGGCGCAGCATAATCCGCCTTCACGATGAGGCCTTGGGCGATGTCCTCGAGCGTCAGCCCGGCTTCGGGGTCTATGGTGAGGCGCCATTCCGGCGCCGCGCCCCGCGCGGTCAGCCGGCCCGCGATCGCGCCAGCCTCCATCGGCGGCGCC
>CAZMRN010000084.1:530-7889 GCA_964568575.1 uncultured Caulobacteraceae bacterium | reverse complement strand
GGGAGATGCGGCGCCGCCACCGCGATCAGCGTGGTCGCGCCGGCGAGAAACGCCACGATCGCGGCGGCCTGCGGCGCGCGCTCGAAAACCGCCGCACGCCATCCGCCGGCTTTCGCCTCCGGCGCGTCGGCGCGCGCGGTCAAAACCGGACGCTCAACGACAGCGCGCCGAAATCCTGCAACGCCGATTGCGTTTCAAACTCTTCGGTGCGCGTGACATAGGTGTAGGCGAGGCGCACGTCCTGCACCTGCATGGTGAAGCCGAGCTGCGCATCGAGCACGAAATTGCGCTTCTCGACGCTGGCGCTGTCGCGATAGGTGTTTCCGTCCAGAAACAAATTTCGCCCGACGGCGCGCCCGTCCACGGCGGCGAACACGCTCCACGCAAACGGCCGCGCTGCGAAATGGCCGACGCCGGTGAGCCCGGGGCGCACGCGCGTCGGCCCGTAATCGCCATCGAGGCCGTAGCCGACGCGCAACGCAAGGCCCGCTTTCGCTTCGGTGCGCAGCGTGCCGAGCGTGATCCCGGCGTTCGGCGTGAGATCGAGTTCGAGGCCGCCGGGCACGTAATCGGTGTAAAGCCGCAGCGCGCGCCAGCGCCGCTCGAACGCCAGAGCAAACGCGATCTCGTCCTCGAGCTGAAAATCCCAACCCTGCGGATCGGGCGCGCCCAGGGCGGCGTGGATGCCGCGCTGCGCTTGTCGCCCTTGCGCGCTGGGGCCGACGACGCCCAGTTCAAGCTCGTACAGATCGAGATGGCCCGGCCCGACGCCGGGGCTCGTGTCCTCCTCCGCCGCCATCATGATCTGCAGATAGAGCCAACCGGCGTAGGGATGCTGATCGGCCGGCGGCGGCACGGATTGAATGTCTTCCGGCGTGAAGATGGATTGACCGATCGCCACGCCCCAGAAATCGGGATCGGAGCCGGAAATCGGGCGCGTGACGCCGTCGCGGTCGCGGATCCAGTCGGGCATCACGTCCGCCGGCGCGACATAAGCGAGCTTCACGCCGCTGGTGTAGTTGCGGTCATTGCCGGACGACAGGCTGTCGTTCTCCACAACGAGCGAGAGCACGCCGCGATCCTGCGACGGCGGCGCGTCCTGCGCGGCGGCGGCGGGGATCGCCGTCAGCGTCGCCGCGCCCGCCCACACCGCGCCCATCAGACGTGCGGGCGCGCTCAAGCGATGATGTCGGGCGTCAGCCGATCTTCGATCCATTGAATTTGGTCCTTCAAGGACAGCTTGCGCTTCTTCAAGCGCGCAAGCTGCAGCGCGTCGCCCCCGGCGCTGTCATGCAGCGCTGCGATCGCGGCGTCGAGGGCGCGATGCTCCTCGCGCAATTCTGCGAGCCGGCCCTTGAGCGCGCGGATCTCGGGCGTGTCTTCGAGGCGAATGTCCTCGCCGTCTTCGCCCGCCAAAGATCCCTCCCACGTTCGACGCAGGGCGCTGAGCTAAGCCATAGGGCGCTTCTTGCGGCAAGGCGCCGCGGTTCGCGGCATTCAGGTTAACGCGGGGCGCCGTAACTTTTCGTGAGGGGACAGGGGCGGCGTTCGGTGTTTGACTTTCCTTCCCAGCAACAGGAGGCGCCACCGATGGCTCTCGAATCGCGGCTGCGCGAATTGGACGCGCGGCACCGGGACTTGGACGGCCGTATCGAATCTGCATTGCGGCACCCGTCCGCCGATACGCTCGAAATCCTTGAGCTGAAGCGCCAGAAGCTGAAAATCAAAGAACAGATCGAAGAAATCCGCGGCCGCCTTCGACATTAGCCGCCGCTAGCCCCCAGCCCATCAGCCCCGAAGCGCCCGTTCGGCCGAGGACTACTCCTCGGCCGCAGCTTCCGCGTCGACCGCTTCGCCGGCGGGACGCAAGGTCGGTCCTTCGGAGCGCTTGCGCGCGCGCGCTTCGGCCCGCGCCTTGGCGGCGGCCGCTTCGGCGACCACGGCGTCCAACTCGATCTGGCTGCACAGGCCCAGCGACACCGGGTCCACCGGCTTGATCTGCGAGATGTTCCAGTGCGTGCGGTTGCGGACCTGTTCGATCGTCGCCTTGGTGGTGCCGATCAGCTTGACGACCTTGGAATCCGGCACTTCCGGGTGGTTGCGCAGAAACCAGGCGATGGCGTCGGGGCGGTCGCTGCGGCGCGCCACCGGGGTGTAGCGGGCGCCCTTCCGCTTCACGGGCGGCAGCTCGATCTTGCGCTGCTCGAGCGCCTTCAAGCGATAGGTCGGGTCGCTTTCGCCTTTGACGATCTCCTCGCGCGAGAGAAAGCCTTGCGCGATCGGATCGACGCCGCGAATCCCCTTGGCGACGTCCTCGTTGGCGATGCCCTGGATTTCGAGCGGATGAAGACCGCAAAAATCAGCGATCTGGTCGAAGGTGAGGGCGGTTTGTTCGATCAGCCACACGGCGGTGGCTTTGGGCATGAGCACGGTCGACATCGGCTTGGTCCTTCGCAAACGCGCGCGCCCGGCGTCGTCGCCAGGCTAGGACTAACCTTGATGCGGGACGGCCTGCCTGGCGCACATGGCGGATTGGCTGGCTGCGTCGGCATATAGCGGGCGCCGCAGCGCAGGGGAAGGGGGCTGGCGGCGGTCCGGTCTAGCAATCCTCGTCGCGGTCTGGGTCGGGCCGGGTCGAGGCGGGGTGGCAGCGCGGCGGGCCGATCCCGTCATTGTCGGCGCGGCGCTCATAGTCGCGCAACGCCTCTTCCCGGCAGGCGCGGCGTGCGGCGGGGTCGATGATGTCGTCGCAATAGGAGCCGTCGGCGGTATCCCAGGTTGCGCACCCGGCGAGCGTCAGGGCGGCCAGCGCCAGGCCGGTTGCGCGACGGGGCAGGGGGCGCGGCATGAAGGGCTTTCTGCAAGCGCCGCAACGCTGCGGCGGCGCTAATCGTCGCCCCAACGCCCGGCGCGCGCAATGTCGGGCGTGCGGGCGCCGGGGAAAAACGCAAAATAGGGCGCCGCTTCGCTGAGCGTACGCGCGACGGGCGGGTGTGCGATCAGCCGGCCCAAATAGGCGCGCAGGCGCGGATGATCCCGCGTCAGCGGCGCCACGAGGTCGCCGTAGAACGAGGCCGGCAGCGCCGCGCAATCGACCAGCGAGAACCCCGCGCCCAAGGCCCAGCCGGTCTCCGGAATTTGCGTTTCGAGATAGGCGTAGGCTCTTTGCAGCAGCGCCTCGGCTTCGGCTGCGCCATGGGGATCGCGCGCATCAGCGGGGCGCAGCGCATCGCCCGTCGCCTTCTGCATGGGGATTTGCACGTAAAGATCGAACACCCGGTCGAGCATGTGCGCGCGCCATGCCGCCTGCGGGTCGGCCGGGACGAAGCGCGTGCGCCCCGGCGCGACGGCGTCGAGATAGGCGATGATCACGCTTGCCTCGCCGACGACTTCGCCGCGCGCCCGATCTTCCAGCACGGGAAACTTCGCCATGGGCCACAGCGCGGCGAACGCCGCACGCTCCGTCGCATCGCCGAGATTGACGATGACCGGGACGAACGGCGTGTCGTTCTCATAAAGCGCGATCAGCGCCTTCCAGCAGAACGACGACAAAGGGTGGTGGTGCAGCGCAAGGGTCATGACGACCGATCTTGCGCGCAAGGTCGCGCCGGCGCCAGCGCGGCGCGCCGTTTGAGCCGGAGCGCGCGGCGGTGCATAAAGCGCCGGTGACCCCTCTCTCTCTTCTCGACCTCTCGCCCATCGTGGAAGGCGGCGACGCCGGCGCCGCGTTGCGCCAATCGATCGCTTTGGCCCAGCATGCCGAGCGCCTCGGCTTTCGCCGCATCTGGTACGCCGAGCACCACAACATCCCAAGCGTGGCGAGCGCGGCCACCGCGGTGCTGATCGGCCAGGCCGCCGCGGCCACATCGACCATCCGCATCGGCGCCGGCGGCGTGATGCTGCCCAATCACGCGCCGCTGATCATCGCCGAACAATTCGGCACGCTGGCGGCGCTGTTTCCCGGCCGCATCGATCTGGGGCTTGGCCGCGCGCCCGGCGGCGACGCGGCGACGGCGCATGCGCTGCGGCGCACGCTCGTCGGCGGCGAGGATCGCTTTCCCCAGGATGTGCTCGAACTGATGGCGTATTTCGAGCCGGCCGAGCCGGGCCAGCGCGTCGTCGCCACGCCGGGCGCAGGGCTCGACGTGCCGATCTGGATTTTGGGCTCGTCGACCTTCGGCGCGCAGCTTGCGGCCATGATCGGCTTGCCGTTCGCCTTCGCCTCGCATTTCGCCCCGGCGCAGATGATGGAGGCCGCGATGCTCTATCGCCGCCTCTACCGGCCCTCGGCGCGCCACCCCAAGCCGCACCTGATGCTGGCGATGAACATCATCGCCGCAGACACGGACGAAGACGCGCGCGTGCTCGCCACAAGCCTGATGCAGGCCTTCGCCAATCTGCGGCGCGGAACGCCCAAACCGCTGGCGCCGCCGCGCGCGGATTTCGCCGCAACGCTGACGGCGGCGGAGAAGGCGATGCTGGACGCGGTGCTCACCTGCTCGGCCATCGGCGGGGTGGAGACGGTGCGCCGCGGACTTGAAATCTTTGCGGCGCGCACCGGGGCCGATGAAATCATGGCCGCCTGCACCTGCTATGACGCCCATGCGCGCGTGCGCTCGCTGGAGTTGACGATGCAGGCCTGGGCGACCTCCACGCTCGCGCGCGCGCACGCGGCATGAGTCGCCTGGCGCTGTTTGCGGCGTTCGCCTTCGTCGCGCTGTGCGGCGCCGCGCGCGCCGATGAGATCACCCTCGACGCGCGCGCCGGCGCGCCCATCGTCGATGTGATGATCAACGACCGTCCGGTGCGGCTGCGCGTGGATGCGCGCCTGCCCGACGTCGCGGTGATCGATCCAGACGCGGCGCGCCGGCTGCGCTTGCGCAACATTCCGATGGTGACGGCGGCGGTGTCGATCGACGGCGACAATGTCTTGCAGGGGCGCATCGCGCGGCCGGACGTGCGCTTCGCCAATGGACGGTCGCGGCGGGTGCTTTCGGGCCTGTTCGGCGTCGACGCTGGCGAAGACGCCGACGGCGTCATCGGGCCCGGCGCGCTGCCCTATGACCGCGTCATCGTGCTGTTGAGCGACAGCGCAGGCGCCGCCGCGCCGCGCGTCGTGACGCTGCGTGACGCCGATTCCTGGAGCTGGCGCGATCGGCTTGGCCCGATCCCCGAGGCCTCCATCACCTTTGATTTCGGGCGCGAAGAAACATTTTTCTCCCGCCGCGCCGCCGCGCGGCTGGCCGATGCGGGCGCCATCATTCCCGAAGGCGCGCCGGCGCGAGCGCCTTATGTGCTCGGCGTGTTCGTAATGGCGCAATCGGCGCGCGCGGCGGCTCCGCTGGCCAGCCATGGGTTTTCTATCGGCCGCGCCGCCGCGCACACGGATTCGCCGCTGATCCTGCCGGAGGACGCCGACGCCATCGTCGTCACCGCCGACGCCGGCGAGAACGATCCCCCGCTCGTGCATTTCGGGCGCGAGACGCTGGCGGGATGCAGCACGGTGATCGTCGACCGCGCCGCGCGGACGCTGACCGCGACGTGCCCGTAAGGCCGAACCGCTTCTAAATTTTCAGAACGATCTTGCCGGCATGCGCGCCGGCCTGCATGCGGGCCTGCGCGGCCTCGGCCTGATCGAGATCGAACACGCTGTCGATGATCGGCGTCACCGCGCCGCTTTCGATCCACGGCCAGACGATTTCGTGCACGCGCCGCCCCAGCCGCGCCTTCTCCGCGACCGGGCGCGCCCGCAGCGTCGAGCCGGTCAAGATCAGCCGCTTGAGCATCACGCGCAGAAGATCGACCTCCGCGCGCGAGCCCTGCAGGAAGGCGATCTGCGACAGCCGGCCCTGATCCTTCAGGATGTTGATGTTCTTCTGCACGTATGGCCCGCCGACCATGTCGAGGATCACGTCGACGCCGCCGAGATCGCGCAGCACCGTTTCGAAATCCTCGCTGCGATAATTGACGCAGCGCGCCGCGCCCAGGCGTTCGCACAGCGCGACCTTTTCCGCATCGCCGGCGGTGGCGTAGACGACCGCGCCGTGCGCGCGCGCCATCTGGATGGCGGTCGTGCCGATCCCGCTTGCGCCGCCATGCACCAGGAACGCTTCGCCCGGCTGCAGCGCGGCGGCTTCCAGCACATTGGCGTACACCGTGAAGACGGTCTCCGGCAGGGCGGCGGCGGCTTCCATCGTGAGGCCGCGCGGCAGCGGCAGGATCGAGCCTTCGGGCGCGATGGCGTATTCGGCGTAGCCGCCCCCGCCCAAGAGCGCGCACACCGCGTCGCCCACGCTCCAGCGCGTCACGCCCGCGCCGACCGCGACGATGGTTCCGGCGACCTCGAGCCCCATGGTTTTCGGCGCGCCCGGCGGCGGGGGATAGCCGCCCATGCGCTGCAGCAGATCAGGCCGGTTCACGCCCGCCGCCGCCACCTTGATCAGCGCTTCGCCCGGTCCCGCCTGCGGCGTGGGCAGGCGCTCGATGGTCAAGGGGCTGGCGCCGTCATGCGCCACCGCGCGCATGGTTTCGGGGATGGTCATCGGCGTCCTCTCGCTCTATCGCTGAAGCGGTACGTTACCGTCGAGCTGGAGGTCAGGCCATGCGTGACGACGACCCTTTCGCCCCGCCGCCGAAGCGCGACACGCCGATCGAACTGATGTCGATCGCCGATCTTGAGGCGCGGATCGAGGCGCTGAAGGCCGAGATCGGCGCCTGCGAGCGCGCCATCGCCGCTAAGCGCGCGCAGCGCGCCGCCGCCGAGGGCTTGTTCGGTCTCGGCGGGCAGGCTTAATCGGCCCGCTGATTGCACGGGCCCGCCGCATGACCGATTTCGCACGCCCCTCGGACGCGCCGCGCGCCTTGCCGGACATGGGACGCCTTTTGGAGTTCGCCCGCTCAGAGGTGTTCGAGCGGACGTTTCGCGAAGGCATGGCGCTGGTGGAGGAGACCGCCGCCTATCTCGACGGTCCGGGGCGGGCCTTGTCCAAGCGCATGGAGCGCGCCGCCGCGCTGGCCTATGCGGGAGAAAGCATGCGGCTCACCACGCGGCTAATGCAGGTGGCGTCCTGGCTTCTGGTGCAGCGCGCGTTGCGCGATGGGGACATGACCCTCGCCGACGCGGCGGACGCGAAATATCGGCTTTCGGCGCGGGTCGGCCTGGAGGCGCCCGCCTTGTCGGCGCTGGAGGAGCTGCCCGCGGCGCTGCGCGACCTCATGGAGCGGGGCGCCGGCCTTTATGACCGGGTGCGCCGTCTCGACGCCGAAATGTACGAAACGAGCGCCGCGGCCAATCCGGTGACCGCGCAGATCGCCCAATTGAAGGCGGCGTTCGGCGGGTGAGCCGTCAGCCCTTCTTCT
>CAZMRN010000084.1:253-520 GCA_964568575.1 uncultured Caulobacteraceae bacterium | reverse complement strand
GGCGCCGAACTTGTCGTTGAAGCGCGAGACGCGGCCGCCGCGGTCCACCAGCTGCTGATTGCCGCCGGTCCAGGCCGGATGCGACTTCGAATCGATATCCAGGCTAAGAGTTGCGCCGGCCTCGCCATAGGTCGACCGGGTCTTGTAGGTCGTCCCGTCGGTCATGACGACCGTGATGAAATGATAATCGGGATGGCCTTCGGCTTTCACGGCGGATGTCCTGGGCAGGGGTTTGGGGCGCGGCCCCTCAAAGAAGCGGGGCAGATA
>CAZMRN010000084.1:0-237 GCA_964568575.1 uncultured Caulobacteraceae bacterium | reverse complement strand
GCGCGGTCAGGGCAAGTGCAGGCTCGCGGGGAGCGGGGTGGGGCCGGTGCGCGGCGCTGGCGATGGGGCTGCTCCTGGCGTCGGCCGCGCCGGGGGCTGCGGAGCCGCCGCGCATCCTGTCCGCGTTCGACGGCGAGGACGCCGTCGCCTGGACGTTCTCCAACGGACCGGAATTTCCCGGCGCCCGCGGCGGGCTGTCTTCGGTGCGCGGCGTGCGCGGGCGCGGGCGCGCGCTGA
>CAZMRN010000083.1:0-7894 GCA_964568575.1 uncultured Caulobacteraceae bacterium | reverse complement strand
GGCGGGCCTGGAAACGGGCTAAAGGCGCCGCCCGGAAGGGTTCGGGCGACGCGCGCCGGATGCAGGGGGCAAGACACATGGCGCAGGCGGATTCCGCAGCGCCGCTGCCGCCGACCGACGCAAAAGCGCCGGCCGACGCCAAGCACGGCGATGGTCACAACGCGTCCGGCGGCGGGCCCACGCACGGCTCGTTCTGGGCGCTGCTGATCGGCTCGATCGGCGTCGTCTATGGCGACATCGGCACCAGCCCGCTCTACGCCTTCAAGGAATCGGTCGCGCACATTGCGCATGGCGTCGGCGGCGCGCGCGCCGACGAGGTGATCGGCGTCGTGTCGCTGATCTTCTGGGCGCTCATCATCGTGGTGACGCTCAAATATGTCGTCTTCGTTTTGCAAATGGACAACAAGGGCGAAGGCGGCACGCTGTCGCTCATGGCGCTTGCGCAACGCGCGCTCGGCAAACGCACGCCCTGGCTGTTTCTGATTGGCGTGATCGGCGCGGCGTTGTTTTACGGCGACGCGATCATCACGCCGGCGATCTCGGTGCTGTCGGCGGTCGAAGGCCTGCGCGAAGTGCCGACGCTGCAGGGCCGCATCGACACATGGATTCTGCCGATCGGCGTAATCATCCTCGTCGCGCTGTTTGCGGTGCAAAGCCACGGCACCGGCGCGGTGGGGCGGTTCTTCGGCCCGATCACGGCGGTCTGGTTCGTCGTGATGGGCGCGCTCGGCGTCTACAACATCGTCATCGCCAACGAGCCCGGCATCTGGATGGCGCTCAGCCCGATCCCGGCCTTCCAATTCATGATCAGCCATGCCGGCCTGACCTTCATCGTGCTGGGTTCGGTGTTTCTCGCCGTGACGGGCGCGGAGGCGCTTTACGCCGACATGGGCCATTTTGGACGCAAGCCGATCCGCTACGCCTGGGTCGCGCTGGTGCTGCCGGCGTTGACCTTGAACTACCTCGGCCAAGGCGCCTGGACGCTGCACAATCTCGACGCGCTCAACGCCGATTTCAACGCGGCGCGCGCGGCCGGGATCGAGAATCCCACGTTCGCCAATCCGTTCTTCGGGATGGCGCCGGAGATCATCCGTCTGCCGCTCGTCATCCTCGCGACGATGGCCACGGTGATCGCCAGCCAGGCCGTGATCTCGGGCGCGTTCTCGCTGACGCAACAGGCGATCCAGCTCGGCCTTCTGCCGCGCATGGAGATCCGACGCACCAGCGAAACCCAATTCGGCCAGATCTACATGCCGCAGATCAACTGGATGCTGCTGGCCGGCGTGCTGCTGTTGACGCTGGCGTTCGGCTCATCCTCGCGGCTGGCGGCGGCCTACGGCATCTCGATCACTGGCGAGATGATGATGAGCTCGCTGATGATGTTCATCGTCATCTGGAAATTGTGGAGCCGCCCGATCGCGGTGGCGGCGCTGATCATCGCGCCGTTCCTGCTGGTGGAGGGCATCTTCCTCGCCTCCAATCTGCAGCGCGTCATGCAGGGCGGGTTCGTGCCGCTGGCGCTCGCGCTGGCGCTGGTGATCATCGTGTGGACCTGGGTGCGCGGTTCGGCGATCCTATCGGACATCACCCGCCGCGAGGAGCCTTTGGCGAAACTGTTCGAGACCCTCTCGCACCATCCGCCGCATCGCGTGCGCGGCACGGCCATCTTCCTCACCGCCGATCCGGAATCGGCCCCTGCGGCCTTGATGCACAATCTCAAACACAATCAGGTTCTGCACGAGCAAATCATCATCCTGACCGTCAAAACGCTTCAGACGCCGCGAGCGCCGGAAAGCGAACGCATCAAGGTCGAGGATTTCCTGCCCGACGTGAAGCGCGTCACCTTGACCTTCGGCTTCATGGAGACGCCGAACGTCGTCAAGGCGCTCACCGAAGCGCGCAAGCACGGGCTGAAGTTCGACATCATGAAGACGAGCTTCTTCCTCAGCCGACGCTCGATCGTGCCGAGCGAAAAAAGCGGCATGCCGCTGTGGCAGGATCACCTGTTCATCTTCCTGGTGCGTAACGCCACGAACGCGACGGATTTCTTTCATATTCCAAGCGGGCGCGCGGTGGAGTTGGGCAATCAAGTGATGGTGTAACGCGCGCTTAGCTTGACGGCGCGCGCGGACCCCGCGACCATGCGGCATGACGACCCCGCGCGACGGCGAGCATGACGGCCACCATAACCCGATAGCGGAAGCGCCGCGCATTCTGGCGACGCGCGGCTTCACCGTCATCGAGCGCGGGCTCTTGGTGATCATCGCCGCATTGACCCTCACCGCGGCGGGCATGGAGATTTGGCGCGTCTATCTCGCGCGCGAAGTCACGCTGGCCGACATCCTCTTGATGTTCCTCTATCTGGAGGTGATCGGCATGATCGCGGTGTTTTACGAGCGCCGCGGTTCGCCGTTCGTGTATCCGATCTTCATCGCCATCACCGCGCTGGCGCGCCTGATCGTGCTGCAAGGCAAGGATATGGCGCCAGAGAATATCGTCTATGAGGCGGGCGCGATTTTGCTTTTGTCCGCGGCGGCGGTGATCGTCGTCAACGCCGGCAAGCGTCAGCGCTGAGGCGCGATCGTCGCGACGCGTCCCCGCCTTCTCCTTCTCCCACTAGGGGAGAAGGAAGATTCCCCCGCGATCCGCCCCACATCAGCGGTAGAGATAATCCGCCGCAAGGCCCATGCGCTGGCAGGCCTGCGCGGGCGGCGCGTCCTTCAGCACGAAGCGATCGGCGGCGGCGCCGAGCAGGCGCAGCATCGTGCGCGCGCCCATCGGCACGTCGAAGGCGCGGCCGAGCCCGAGCTGCGCGCGCGCCCAGTCCGGCAAGAGCGCGACGCCCGCCTTCGCGGCGAGACGTTGAAAGCCCGGCGGCGCGCCGATTTGCGCCTTGGCGAAAATGTCGAGAAATTCGAAAACGATCGGATGCGGCTGCAACAGCGGCGCAAAGCGCTGGAACATCGCCTCCATCTCCGCGACCGAGCGCGGCGCAGCGGTTGCGCCGTAAAGCGCCGCGGCCGGCTGCGCCTCGGCGTAGAAGCGATCCTTCTCCTCTGGCGGCAGCGGCGCCGCATAGGCGCAATACGCTTCCAGGAAACCGAACGAGGCCGTCGCCTGGACCCAATCGAGCAGCGCCGGATCGGCGGCGGAATAAGGCGCACCCTCCGGCGTCACGCCCGCCACGCGCGCATGGCGGCGCGAAATGCCGGCGATCATCGCGCGCGCGGTTTCGGCCGGCGCATAGACGGTCGCCATCGCGGCAAGCCCGGTGCGGCGCATGCGCCCGACGGGATCGGTGCGGAAGGTCGTGTGCTCCCACACGCCGGTGCGCACGCGCGGCTCCGCCAGTTCGAGCAGCACGGCCGTCACGCCGCCGATCATCAGCGCCAGCGGGTTTTTGAACACGCGCCAGGTGACGCTGTCTGGGCTTGAAAGCGCGCCGGCGCCGGCGGGTTGGGTGAAATCGATGCGTGGAACGCCGGGCGGGTTGAGGAACGCCTGCGCGGCGCGCGACGGATCGAGCGTGAGCGACATCGGTGGTCCTGCGACAGGCCGTCTGCGACGCTTTCGTATGGCGCGGTTCGGCCCGCGCGGCTATGCCTCGCCGCACCAGACCAGCGGAGAACGACGTCGTGGCCGAGAAGGGTTCCGTGAAGAAGGTCGTGCTCGCCTATTCCGGCGGGCTCGACACCTCGATCATCCTGAAATGGCTGCAGGAGACCTATGCCTGCGAGGTCGTGACGTTCACCGCCGATCTCGGCCAGGGCGAGGAATTGGCGCCGGCGCGCGAGAAGGCGCTGGCGATGGGCGTCAAGCCGGAGAACATTTTCATCGACGATCTGCGCGAGGAGTTCGTGCGCGACTACGTGTTCCCGATGTTCCGCGCCAATACTTTGTATGAAGGGCAATATTTGCTCGGCACGTCGATCGCGCGGCCGCTCATCGCCAAGCGCCAGATCGAGATCGCCGCGATGGTCGGCGCCGATGCGGTGTGCCATGGCGCCACCGGCAAGGGCAATGATCAGGTGCGCTTCGAGGTGTCGTACTATGCGCTGAAGCCGGACGTGAAAGTCATCGCGCCGTGGCGCGAATGGGATTTCCAGGGCCGGCCCGATCTCATCGCCTACGCCAGGCAGCACAGAATTCCCATCGCGCAAGGCAAGGAGCAGGAGGCGCCGTTCTCGATCGACGCCAATCTGCTGCACACGTCGTCCGAGGGGCTCGTGCTGGAGGACCCTGATGTGGAAGTTCCCGACATCGTCGCCAAGCGCGACGACCGGCGAACGATCACGCCTGAGGAAGCGCCTGATCAAGCCGAGACGGTCACCCTCCACTTCGAACGCGGCGATCTCGCCGCCGTAAACGGCGCCGCGATGAAGGCGCATGAGCTTCTGAAAACCTTGAACGATCTCGGCAAGCGGCACGGGATCGGCGGCCTCGATCTGGTGGAGAACCGGTTCGTCGGCATGAAGTCGCGCGGGTTTTACGAAACGCCGGGCGGGACGATCCTGTGGCATGGCCATCGCGCCATCGAATCCATCACGCTCGATCGCGGCGCGATGCATCTGAAGGACGAGCTGATGCCGCGTTATGCGGCGCTGATTTACAACGGCATGTGGTTCACGCCCGAGCGCAAGATGCTGCAGGCGGCGATCGACGCCTCGCAGGATGCGGTTGCGGGCGATGTGCGCCTCAAGCTGTACAAGGGCGGCGTGCGCGTCGTCGGCCGCGCGTCGCCTTATTCGCTCTATTCGAAAGCGCTGGTCGGCTTCGACGAAGCCGGCGGCTACAATCAGGCCGACGCCGAAGGCTTCATCAAACTCAACGCCCTGCGCCTGCGCATCGCCGCGGAACGCGACCGGCGGGTGGGACGCAACGAATAGCGCACGCAGCGTGACGCGGGTCACCGCGATGATGGCGCACGCAGCGTACGTTCGACTCAACGAGACGCCGTGATCGCGGCGATCGCTGCGGAGCCCAACCACCAGCCATCGCGGCCCCGCCGCAACCAGCTTCCCGCCGTCTGCGCAGCGCGTCGCCGTTCGGCATCGCGCGCTGCGCAAGACCGCCCCCCACACCCAAGGCGGCGGGGAGGGCGGCGCGAAGGCCACCCCCTTCGCGCCGCCTGTTCATGATGAACGCCCATCGGCCCGGATTTCGCATCCGCCCGGCCATGGCGCAGATCTCCAGCCCCCCGCCGGAAGAGACCGTCGCGTTTTTGCGCGCCGAGGCGCGCTTCGCCCTGACGGTCGGCGCGATCCTGCTCGTCGCGGGGTTCGCGGCGAGCTGTGGGCTGGCGCTCTATGCCCTGACGGCCGAGGCGGACGCAGCGCCCGCGGCGATCCTTGGTGGGCCGCCTTTGCTCGTCGGGTGGGCGGCGTGCGGCTATGCGGCCCTGCGCCTGGAGCAGGCGCGCGCGCTCGAGGCGGCCGAAGACGACGCCGCGCGCGGCGGGTGGCGCGATCGGCTGGCGCGACCGATGCTGCGCCTGCGCGCCGATCTGAAGCGGATGGTCGATTTCTTCCGCCGCTGAAGCGCGCAGCGATCGCTGCGCAAAGCTTGGGCGCCCAAGCATAGGCTGGCGCGTGCGCCATGCTGCGATGTGATCGGAAAGTCTTGCTGCGCAACGGCTTTGGAGATCTGCGCGAGAACTGGCAGCAACTCACCGCCAATGCTAGCAGCATCGTGATATTGACTTGTTTAGAAATCCTTCGGCAGCCTTCTAGTCCTGCGCGACGCCCGTCGCAAGGACAGGAGGGGATAAGGCCGATGCACGATGAGAACGCGACCGAACTCGAGCTGCGCCTGCGCGGATGGCGGCTGACGACGGCGGAAGTGCTCTATTACATCCCTGATCACCCGAAGCTCATTCAGAGCTTCATGTGGCAGACGCTCGACCTCGCGCCGTCCTACCCGCGTATTCGCCAATTCCTGGATTTCTGGCGCGCCGAGATCGACGCCGTGATCCACTCCGTGCGCGTCGGGGCCGGCGAGCTTCTGGCCCCGGCCCCCGTTCGCCACGTGGACGCGATGCTGCACCACTGAAGCCGGTTTCGCCCGATCACCTCATCGCGAGGCGGGCGCGGCGGTGTCGCAATTTCGCCGTGACGGGCCCATATTCGGCGGGCGAGGGCGTCTGAAGAGGTCCGCCGATGAGGAAAGTTCCGGTCAAGGCCGTGGCGGCGCTCGCCGCGGCCTGCGTTTTGGCGGCGTGCGCCACCGCCACGCCCTATCAGCCGCGCGCGACGCAAAGCGCCTACGGCTTCTCCGAACAGCAGATCGAACAGAACCGCGTGCGCGTGGCGTTTCGCGGAAATACGCTGACGCCGCGCGAAACGGTGGAGAATTATCTGCTGTTTCGCGCCGCCGAGCTGACGGTCGAGCGCGGCTATGATCATTTCATCATCGCCGACCGCGACACCGAATCGCGCTCGTCGCTGCGCGCGACCGGCAGCCCGCGCCTCTCGCATTTCGACTATTGGTATTATTCGCCGCGCTGGGGTTGGCGGTCCTGGTACGACCCGTTCTGGGATCCCGTCGATTACCGGGAAGTCACGCAATACGAGGCCTCCGCGGAGATCACCATGGCGCGGGGCCCGAAACCGGCCGACAACGCCAACGCCTTCGACGCGCGCGAAGTGCAGGCCAATCTCGGCCCGCGCGTGGTGCGGCCGGCGCCGGCGGCCGGGTGATCGGCCGATGAGACTTCGGCTGCGTGTTTGAGCCCCCTGCGCTCCACCCTCACCCCAACCCTCTCCCTCCCCAGGGAGGGAGAGGGAGCATTGAACCCTCTCCCCCGCGAGGGGAAGAGGGCAGGGCGAGGGGGCGGCGCGGAGTTCGCGTGCGCGCGGGAGCCGGGTATAAGGTTCGCTGGCTCGCCGGACGGCGTCAGAATAGATAGGCCCAATGCCCACGATCGCCCTTGTCGATGACGACGAAAACATTCTCGCGTCCCTGAAAATATTCCTCGAGGCCGAGGGCTATACGGTGCGCGGCTATCATGACGGGGCCACGGCCTTGTCGGCGCTGGTCGAGAACCCGCCCGACATCGCGGTGCTCGACATCAAGATGCCGCGCATGGACGGCATCGAAGTGCTGCGCCGTCTGCGCCAGACGTCCAATCTGCCGGTCATCTTCCTGACCTCGAAGGACGAGGAGATGGACGAGGTCGTCGGCTTCAATGTCGGCGCCGACGATTACATCACCAAGCCGTTCTCGCCGCGCCTCGTGAACGAGCGCATCAAGGCGATCCTGCGCCGCTCGCGCGTCGGCGCGCCCGGCGTCGCCGGCGAGGGCGACAAGAAGCCGATCGTGCGCGGCCAGCTCACGCTGGATCCCAATCGCCACGCCTGCACCTGGAAGGGCGACCCGGTGCGGTTGACGGTCACCGAATTCCTCATCCTCCAGGCGCTGGCGCAGCGCCCCGGCTACGTGAAGAGCCGCGACAATCTGATGGACGCGGCCTATGACGACCAAGTCTATGTCGACGACCGAACCATCGACAGCCACATCAAGCGCCTCCGCAAGAAATTCCGGGACGTCGATTCCAGCTTCGACGCCATCGAAACGCTCTACGGCGTCGGGTATCGCTATAACGAAGCCTGAGCCGGGGCGCGCGCCGCCGCGCGACAGCAAATCCGTACGGGGCCTGTTCGCCTCGCGCATTGCGCGCGCGATCTTCGGCTGGAATTTCGTCGGCTTCTGCATCCTCGCCATCGGCGTGCTGGCGCTGACAGAAGTACGCTCCGGCTTGATCGATGCGCAGATCCGCTCGCTGCGCCTGCAGGGCGATCTCATCACCAATGTGCTGATCGAGACGGCCACCGTCCCCGGCGATCCCACGCCGCGCATGGACGAGCCGACGGCGCGCGCCGTGCTGTTGCGACTGTTG
>CAZMRN010000082.1:0-7929 GCA_964568575.1 uncultured Caulobacteraceae bacterium | reverse complement strand
CGGCAGGCGGCCCTCGCGCCGCCACGTCTCGCCCAGTGCGGCCGACGCGGCGCGCAGCTGCGTCCAGAGCAGGTCGAGCGTCGCGCGGGAGATGGGGGCCAAGGTCACGCGCGCAGCTTAAGGCCGCGCCCACCCGGGTCGGATAAACCGGCGCCGGCGCCCCGTGGCGCGGATGATGCGGCGCAGTCTTGTGTGTTACTTAAGGGTTAACCACTAAATATAGCCGTGATCGAACCCAGAACGAATCAAGTGAAGCGATTCGTCGGTGATTCGTTCTGCTTTGGTTTAGGGCGATGTTGAACCCGCTTATCCCCTTCAAACATGGAGGGGGTGGGTTCATGACTTGGGCTCGCTTTGTCCCGCAACCTACTACATCTTGTGTGGCGCCCGTTATTCCTTTGGCGGAACAAGGGTTTTCGGCGGAACGCGCCGAGGACTCCATGCGCGAGGGGGACTCGGGTATAGGGCGGGGATGCAAATCCCAGAGCGCGAGCGTGGCTGGTGGAGGCCGGGGGGCGTCGTGGTGGCGCTGTCGAGCGGGATGTATGGCGCGGTCCTTTATTGGGACGGCTTGGCGGGCGCGTTCGAACGATTATGGGGCGCGCGCTCTGTGATTGAAACGGCGCTGCCTTGGCTGTGGATTCTCGGCGTCGTGTTCGGCGTCGCGATCATGATCACAGGCGATCCGCGGGCTTGGCTCGCGAAGAGCTATCGCTCGCGGCAAAGGGAGTGGTCACTCAGTGAGGCTTGCATGTATGTGGGCACGGAGTCTGTTTGGGCTCGCGAATGCCCCACTGCATCAGCGTCATGGAATACAGAGTTGCCTCGCGCGATTATTGACGCTGCAAGTTTGGGGAGGGTTCGCGGCACAGGCCGGAGGCCGGCTGTAGAACCTCATCATTACGATGTACGACGTGCGTTGGCTCGGACATCAATTCCTACAGATTTTTGGGAAGGGGCTCACTTCCAGGCGATCCCGCAAGTGATCGATCAACAAGCCTACGACTTGCGCAATGTTCTATACGCAAAGAGCGGCGGACTGATGCCCAAATTCGTCGATGTAATGTTGGATAAGCGTGATGTCCTTAGGGAATGGCCACGACGCCCTCCATGGGACAAGTTCACATCGCCCATTGCGCAGGAGCGCACGAGGTCATCCAGCAATGACTCATGACGGAGCTAGATTTGATCGCCTGCTTCACGCCATGGCGACCATCCCGCCTAGCGTTGCGGAGCGGGGCGCGGAAACGCCAGCAGAAGCGTGTCCAGCATCAAATGCTGGCAGTGACGCATGTTGTGACGAAACTCAAACTCCCACAGATACTTCTGGAAGTGCTGTGCCGACACGTGGACGTAAGTCCCCGAAATCCCGCGTTTGACGTTGGCCCAGAACCCTTCCAGCGCGTTCACATGCACATCGCCGCGGACATATTCGCCCTTGCGGTGATTGACGGTTTGCACGGCGTAGTCGGCGTGCAGCGCGCGGAACACGCCAGCCTCATCGGTCATCACGCGGGAGCCCGGTTTGACATGCGTCAGCACAACGGGTTCGACGCTGCGCGCTGACCGGTCGGCGATGTGCTTGGCGATCACGTCGCCGTTGCGCTCCAACATGCCCAGC
This sequence comes from uncultured Caulobacteraceae bacterium, assembly GCA_964568575.1. Lineage (GTDB taxonomy): Bacteria > Pseudomonadota > Alphaproteobacteria > Caulobacterales > Aquidulcibacteraceae > RI-43. The sequence continues at coordinate 6,308 of CAZMRN010000082.1, read as the reverse complement.
ACGACTTTCTTGTCGTCCTGGCCCTGCTTATCGACGCCGCCGACGAAGGCCTTGTCGATCTCCACGGCGCCGCCTTGCGGGCCGCCGATCGGGTGATCGCCGTCCACATAGCCCATGTATTGGCGGATCAGGCGGCACATGCGCCACGCGGTCTTGTAGGTGACGCCGATCTGGCGCTGCACTTCCTTGGCCGCGACGCCGTTCCGCGAGGCGCAGAACAGGAACATCACGAAGAACCAGTCCTTCAGGCTGGTGCGCGTGTTCTCGAACGGCGTCCCGGCGGTCGGATAGACCTGGTTGGCGCACCACTCGCACTCATACGAGCGCCGCCCTTTGACCCGGTAATAGGTCGCGGTCTTGGCGCACTTCGGGCACTCGAAGCGGCGCCCGTAGCGGACCAGCATGAGATGGTCCAGGCAGGCGTCATCGTCCGGAAACCGGGCGTCAAACTCTTTGCGCGTGGGGGCTTTGGGCTTGCTCATGCGCATTGTGTAGCATGAACGAGTCCATGTCTCAAGGGGATAATTGCGATGTTGAAAGTCTAGCCCGCGCCGGACAGCGCCGCTTTCGAGCCGGCCTCGACCTTCGCCAGCGGCACGAGGCGCAGGGTCGAGCTGGCTTTGGCGAGCACGGCGCCGGCGGAATCCTTCAGCGCGCCTTCGGCGAAGCAGGTGGTTTTGCCGGCGCGCTCGATCCAGGCTTCAGCGATGACGAGGCCCGGCCGCGCCGGCGCGAAGAAGCTGACCTTCACCTCCAGCGTCATCGGCGCGGTGTCGCGGCCGAACCGCCCGATCACCGCATGCGCCATCGCCGCGTCGATCCAGCCGGTGACGAACCCGCCCTGCACCACCCCGCCCGAATGGCACATGTGCAGCCCCGCCTCATACTCGATCACCGCGCGCCCGCCCTCCATGGACACGACGCGGCGCTGGCCGAGGGTTTGGTGGATGTGGGCGGCATCGGACGGAGCGGACATGGTGAGGGTCTCGGGATGGGGGCGCTGAGTGCATTATACAAAGGTGGCGCTCCGTGAAGGAACGCGGAACAAGGCGGAATCGTTAGCGTGTCTCGCCAACTGCGCGAGACGGAGACATGTGATAACGTGATCCGATGGTGATGACCGAAGACTCCAAAACGCTGCTGGCGCGTATCGCAGCGGAACCTGGAAAGATGGGGGGAAAGCCCGTCATTCGCGGTCGGCGCGTAACGCCCGCGATGGTGCTCGGCCTGTTGGCGCGCGGGGCGACAAGGGACGAGGTGCTGCAGGCTTATCCCGTGCTCGAACCTGCCGACATTGATGCATGTTTGCGTTATGGGGGGGGGAAACCAAATCAACCGTGACTTTCTATTTGACGTCTCGACGTCAACTGAATTAACGAAACTGCATGGTAGATGACTTTGTTCGAGCTGCACCGGGTCGCGTTCGTGACGCCATAGCAGAGGTATTCAAGGCCGCACGCTATGAGTCGCTAACGCTCGTTGAAATTGAGCTGGGCGTCACAGAGTTAATCGGCCAAGTCTCGCCCTCATCAATCCGCTCGTATCTAAATCTCAACACGCCTGGCGCGTTCGAGCGCACCAAGCGCGGTTCGTATCGGTTAAGGCAAGCGGAGCTACCACTAACTGCTATAAAGCCGACACCGATTTTTCGCTACAAGGATGCGTCGCTCTTTCATGGTGATTGTTTTGAAATAATGTCGCAGATGGAAGAAAACTCCGTTCATGCGATTGTGACCGACCCGCCTTACGGGCTTGTTGAATTTAGCGATAAGGAAGTGGCGAAACTTCGCGACGGAGCGGGCGGTGTTTGGAGAATACCGCCAGCCTTTGATGGCTCAAAGCGTTCTCCTGTACCTCGATTCACTGTTCTAAGCGCAGCCGATCTTAGAAACATTGAGGACTTCTTTGCCTCATTTGCGCGCCTCATTGAACGCGTGGCCGTGCCGGGCGCAAACGTGTTGCTAGCAAGCAATCCGCTACTTAGCCATTGCGTGGCCACAGCTTTGGCGCGCGGCGGCCTCGAACCCCGGGGAACAATAGTTCGGCTGGTCATGACCATGCGTGGAGGCGACAGACCAAAGAACGCTCACGAAGAGTTTCCAGACGTGAGCGTGATGCCCCGTTCAATGTGGGAGCCCTGGCTTTGCTTCCGAAAACCGCTCGATGGTCGAGTGCAAGATAACCTTAGGAAATGGGGCGTCGGCGGCTTCCGCAGGATATCGAAGGATAAGCCTTTTGGCGACGTAATCCATTCTAGTCCTACAAGTCCAGGAGAGCGTAAGCATGCTCCCCATCCTTCGCTCAAACCCCAAGCCCTTCTTAGGCAGCTTGTGCGCGCTTCGCTTCCACTAGGACGGGGGATCGTCCTCGATCCCTTTGCAGGGTCTGGCTCGACGCTGGCGGCGGCGAATGCGCTCGGACTAAGCTCTCTTGGTATTGAGAAAGATGGCACCTTTGTCGACTTGGCGTGTGCTGCAATACCAGCACTCGGAAACTTAGAGCTTGTACACCCAGTTCGATCGCAACCTCGCAATGCCTTGAGCGTGAAGCGTGGCCGTGCGCGTTCCTAACTCACCGCGCGCATTCTTTCGAAAATCTGATGTTGTCACGTTGCCGAGGTACACCTCGGAGAACTCCATAGGTGCTCTGGTAGCAGCGGGTTCGGATTCGTTGTCAAGTCGATAGACGAAGACGCACATCCACTGATCCCGTGCCCCATGCGTGTCAACCGCACCGCCAGCCTTCCTTGTTGCTTTAATTTCTATCCCATACTCACCCGACTTTACACTGTTGTTCTGATATCTGCCGCGTAGGACGAGATCGGGGTGACCGTTGTGAAATGCATTTACGACGAGACTGCGCGAGTGCTTTGCAAGACTTGCAGTCAGCATATCGGACACAATACCTGACATTGTTGCCGGGCGAAGCATGTCGTCGAGTCGTTCAAGTCCCTTTCGAGACAAGAATTCATTCACATCAGAGAAGAAGTCATACACGTCTTGCATCGCCGCTTCGAAGTCGGCGGATCGAAGGTCGAACGGAAACGCGCGAGATGAGTTGAATTTGGACCTGTCGACTGTCGCTCGCATCCCTCAAGCCACCTTCACCCGCGTCGCGGCTTCCGGCAGGTCCTGGCCGAAAGCCCGCTGGTAGAATTCCGCCACCGTCGGCCGCTCCAGTTCGTCGCACTTGTTCAGGAACGTCATGCGGAAGGCGAGGCCGACATCGTTGAAGATGTCGGCGTTCTCCGCCCAGGTGATGACCGTGCGCGGGCTCATGACGGTGGAGATGTCGCCGTTCATGAAGGCGTTGCGCGTCATGTCCGCGACGCGGACCATCGCAGCGATCGTGCGCTTGCCCTCGGCGTGGTCGAATTGCGGCGCCTTCGCCAGCACGATGGCGGCCTCCACGTCGTGCTCGAGATAATTCAGCGTCGCCACGATCGACCAGCGGTCCATCTGCGCCTGATTGATCTGTTGGGCGCCGTGATAAAGCCCTGTCGTGTCGCCTAAGCCCACCGTGTTGGTGGTTGCGAAAAGACGAAAATATTTGTTCGGCGCGATGACGCGGTTCTGGTCGAGCAGCGTCAACCGGCCCGAGGCTTCGAGCACGCGCTGGATGACACGTCCGGCCGGCCGGCGTCGTATTCGTCGAAAACGATCGCCACAGGCCGCTGCAGCGCCCAGGGCAGAATCCCTTCGCGGAATTCGGTGATCTGCTTGCCGTCCTTCAGGACGATCGCGTCCTTGCCGACGAGATCGATCCGGCTGACATGGCTGTCGAGATTGACCCGCACCATCGGCCAATTGAGCCGGGCGGCGACCTGCTCGATATGGGTCGATTTGCCGGTCCCGTGATAGCCCTGGACCATGACGCGGCGGTTGAACGCGAAGCCGGCCAGGATCGCCCGCGTGGTCTGCGGATCGAACCGGTAGGCCTCGTCGACCTCAGGGACCCATTCGGTTTTCTTGGAGAAGGCCGGGATCTTCATGTCGGCGTCGACGCCGAACGCGCGCGCCGACACCTCCTTGTCCGGCTTCATCGTCAATAGATCGTCGATCACTGCGGCGGCGTCTTTGGTCATGCTGGGTCCGTCAAATGGCAGGGCCGCACTTTGGCGCGGCGCGGGCGCGGATTCCATCGCCTTTTGCGGCTTCCGCTGAGGCATTTCGCGCGGGCCGGGCGCGGAGAGATTTTTCACCCTGGCCGTGTTACGTTTTGGGCTGCGGAGACGGCCATGACGCAAGCCTGGAAGGACTGGACGGCGCAGGCGCGCAGGCAGGCGATCGCGGAGGTGCGCGCCGCAGGCGGGGCGCCCAACCTGCCCCCCACGGTCTGCGCAGCGCTGATCTGTCTCAGCTACAAGGATCAGGAAAGCGACCTTGAGGCGGCGATGACGGCGCCAGGCTGGCGCTATCTCGGCGATTCCTCGCCGGAAAAGAGCGGCTATGACGGGGCTGCGCTGCTGCACGAGCCCAGCGGCACCCTGATCGCGCTCAATCGCGGCACGGAATTGTCCCGATCGCTGTCCGACGTGGCGCAGACCGTCGCCGCCGCGGTGCTCGACCTCGATCTCGGCCAGATCCATGACGCCGTCACCTTCGCCGCCGACGCCTGGATCAAGTCCGGCGAAGCGGCGCCGATGCGCTTCAAGGCGCTTGGGCATTCGCTCGGCGGCGGCCTCGCGGAGGCCCAGGTCGCCTTCGTGGCCGACGCCATTCGCGCGGCAGGGGGCCAGCCCCCGGTGTCGATCTCGGGGATGGGCCTCGCCTCGGTCGGCTTCAAGGATGCGCTGCGCGATTTCGGCGCGCGCCGCGGGTGGACGTTGCAGCACGCCCGCGTCGCAGAGGCGATGACGCACTTCCTGCGCCGCGAGGACGTGGTGGAGCGCCTCCGCTTCACCGACCGCATCGGCTCGCGCACATTCATCGCCAGCGCCTATGAGACGCAATTCCTCACGGCCGACAATGGGCGCGGCCGCGTCTGGAAGATCGAGCCCGACGAAATCCGCAACCACGAGCCCTTGCTCTATTATCGGTTTCTCGGCGTCGACGACGACATGCATCTCGTGTGGCGCTGGTCGCGATCGAAAGACGTGCAAACGCGCGCCGGCGACAAGCCGCAACCGTACCAGCGTACGCAGCCGCCGGACGAAGATTTGTGAGCGCGGCGTCCTTGTGTGTGCACGCACTTGGAGCGCGGGCGACCTCGCCCGCGTTCAACCGTCGCAAGCGGGGACGAGACGTCCCCGCTCCATAAAGCGCCTACGCCAAGCCGCCGGCCTTCAGCGTCTGGTACGCGCGGATGACCTTGTCGAGCAGCGCTTCCGACGAGCGATCGCCGCCGTTGGAATCCGGGTGGTAGCGCTTCACCAGATCGGCGTAGCGCGCGCGCACCGCGGCGGCGTCGGCGTTTTCGTCGAGATCGAGCGCTTCAAGCGCGAGCGCGTGCAAGCGCGACATCCGCCGACGCGCAGGCCTCTGCGCCGCTTCGCGCTGGCCGCGGAACAGGCCATAGGCGTCGTCGCGCTTGCCGGCCTGAAAGCTGCGCATCGCGGCGGACAGCCGATCCGTGCGCGACGCGCGAAACGACCAGGTCGGCCGATGGCCGTATTCCGCCGCCTTCTGAAACGATTCAAAATCGAACTGGCTCATGTCCGCGAAATAGTTCCAGCGCTTGTTGTACTCCGATGCGTGCTCGGTGCAGAAGCGCCAGAACTCTTCGCCGCCGGGCTCTTTCGGCGCCTTGTGGGCGCCCACGCGCGCGCAGCCCACATGATCGCATGCAGGCTCATCGCTTCTGCGTGACCGCGCCCCGTCGCCGGGCTTGTTCACCCGAATATCGACGAATTTCGGCCGGTATTGGAAAGCGCCGGACATGGGCGCAGAGTATGGGCGCCGCCGGCCGTGGGGACAAGGAATTGACAGCATCGGAAAAAGGCGCCTCCCGCGCCGCACGCATCGAAGCGCGCCTGCGCGCGGCCCTGCAGCCGGCGGCGCTTGAGGTGATCGACGATTCGCACAAGCACGCCGGCCACGCCGGCGCGGGTCCCGGCGGCGAAACGCATTTCACCGTTCGCGTCGTCGCGCAGGCGTTCGACGGGCTCTCGCGCGTGTCGCGGCAGCGTTTGGTCAACGATGCGTTGCGCGATGAATTCGCCTCGGGCCTGCATGCGCTGGCGATCGATTTGAAGAGTCCGCGAGAAACCTAAAGCTGCGCGAGGCGCAGCGCCGCCAGCCGCGCGATCGCCAGCGTCATCGCCTTGCGCCGCGCGCCGGCGAGCGGGGTGTCTGCAGGGAAAGAGTGTA
>CAZMRN010000081.1:0-7942 GCA_964568575.1 uncultured Caulobacteraceae bacterium | reverse complement strand
CGAGATCGCGCTGATGCGCCGGCTCGACCGCGCGGGCGCGATCGCCTTCGTCGATGTCGCCGGACCGGACGCCGCCTGCCCGCTCGACCGCGCCGCCCTGCTCGCGCGCTTTCACGCGCAGGAGAAGGACGGGCCGCTTGTGTCCGGCGCAGCGGCGTTCGCGGCGATGTGGCGCGCGATCCCGGTTTTGCGCCCGTTCGGGCTGATCGCGCGCTGGGGGCCTGCCTTGTGGGCGCTGGAGCGGCTCTATCGCGCGTTCCTGCGCGTGCGCCCGGCGCTGCAAAAGCTGGCGGGCGAGGCGCCTTAGAAGGTCACGACGCTGCGGATGCTTTCGCCGCGATGCATCAAGTCGAACGCCTCATTGATACGCTCGAGCGGCAACGTGTGGGTGATCATCGGATCGATGGCGATCTTTTGATCCATGTACCAATCGACGATGCGCGGCACGTCCGTCCGCCCGCGCGCGCCGCCGAACGCCGTGCCCTTCCACACCCGCCCGGTGACCAATTGGAACGGGCGCGTGGCGATCTCCTGGCCGGATTCCGCCACGCCGATGATGATCGATTGGCCCCAGCCGCGATGGCAGGCTTCCAAAGCTTGCCGCATCACGGAAACATTGCCGGTGCAGTCGAAGGTGTAGTCCGCGCCGCCGCCGGTGAGTTCGACGAGATGGGCGACCAGATCGCCCTTCACCTGTGTGGGGTTGACGTAGTGCGTCATGCCGAAGCGGCGGCCCCATTCGGCCTTCTTGTCGTTGATGTCCACGCCGATGATCGTGTCGGCGCCGACGAGCTTCAAGCCCTGGATCACGTTGAGCCCGATGCCGCCGAGCCCGAACACGATGGCGTTGGCGCCAGCCTCCACCTTGGCGGTGAACAGCACCGACGCCGGTGGTGACGCCGCAGCCGATATAGCAGGCCTTGTCGAACGGCGCGTCGTCGCGGATTTTCGCCAGCGCGATTTCCGGCAGCACGGTGTAGTTCGAGAATGTCGAACAGCCCATATAATGAAACACCGGCTTGCCGTTGAGCGTGAAGCGCGTCTCGCCGTCGGGCATCACGCCCTTGCCCTGCGTCGCGCGGATCGCAGTGCACAGATTTGTTTTCCGTGAAAGACAACTTTTACACTGCCGGCATTCCGGCGTGTAGAGCGGGATCACGTGATCGCCCGGCTTCACGCTGGTCACGCCCGGGCCGACCTCGCGCACGATGCCTGCGCCTTCATGACCGAGGATGGAGGGAAACAGGCCCTCGCTGTCCTTGCCCGACAGCGTGTAGGCGTCGGTGTGGCAAACGCCCGTCGCCTTGATCTCCACCAGCGCCTCGAACGCGCGCGGCGCGGCGACATCGACCTCCACGATCTCCAAAGGCGCATTGGGAGCGACGGCGAGCGCGGCGCGGCTTTTCATGGGCGGTCTCCAGGGGCGAATTCGCATCCGGCTTAGCGGCGCCGGCGAGTTTTCTCCAGGCGCCTAACCCGTGAAGCCCGCGGCCTTATGGCTGCCGTCGCAGAACGGTTTGTTCTGCGACGCGCCGCAGCGGCACAGCCAGGTTTTCGTGGTGCGCTCGACGATGCGGCCCGTGCCGGAGCAGATTTCGAGATTGCCTTCCGCCATCAGCGGGCCGTCCTTGATCGGCGTGAAGGACACCGCGCCGTCGCGCGCGGCGAGCGCGTCGGCGGTCTTGGTCGGCGGTTCGCCGCTCGCCTGAAAGCCTGCGGCGACGTGGGAGCCGTCGCAATACGGCTTGCGCTTCGAGGCGCCGCAGCGACACAACGTGGCGCGCACGCCTGCGGCCTCGCCGGCGATGACGATGTCGGCGTTGATCGCGAGGGGGCCGTTTTCGCGGATCGTGATGAGGTTCACCGGCGGCGGCGTTTCGCTGCGCGCGCCGTCGAGACGTTCATACGTGATCGCGCCGGAGGGACAGCGATGGGCCACCTCGACCAGTCGATCGACGGGCGTCGCGTCGGGGTGAATCCAGGGGCCTTCCACATTGGCGCGGAACGTGTCCGGCGCGCCGGTCACGCATTGCCGCGCGTGAATGCATTTGTGGCCGTCGAACCGGATGACGATCTTCTCGCCGCGAACTTCTTCCATGATGGACCTCCTGCGCAGGGCGCAGGAGGTTTAACACGTCAGCGCCCCGTCGGCAGGTCCTTGTAGGCGACGCCCTTGTCCACGCGCACGTCTTGCGGCAGGCCGAGCACGCGCTCGGCGATGATGTTCTTCAAGATCTCATCGGTGCCGCCGGCGATGCGCAGGCCCGGCGCCCACATATAGGAGTTCTGGAAGATCGCTTCGCCCGGCGCGAGGTCCTGATCATTGATGATGCCGAAATGGTCCTGCGCCTCGATCGCGGCGGAGGTGATGTCCTGCAGGCGATTGGCGTTGAGGATTTTGCCGATCGACGCTTCCGGGCCCGGCGTCTGGCCTTTCGACAGCGCCGTCATCGTGCGGAAGCGGCCGAGCTTGTAGCCCTCCGCGCTGACGAACCATTCGGCGAGCTTCTGCCGGAACGCGCCGTCCTGCAGCAGCGCGCCCTTGCCGTCCGGGCTCGGCAGCCGCCGCGCGAGATCGAGCGCTTCGGCGTAATCCGGCCCAGGCGACCCGCCGACGGCCAGGCGTTCGTTCATGAGCGTCACGAGCGCGACGTTCCAGCCCTGCCCCGGTTCGCCGAGACGCTGAGAATCGGGAATGCGCACGTCGGTGAAATACACTTCGTTGAAGTTCGAACCGCCCGACATCTGGTGGATCGGCCGCACCTCGACCCCGGGGCTCTTCATGTCCAGGAAGAACATGGTGAGGCCTTTGTGCTTCTCCACGTCGGGATTGGTGCGCACGAGCAGGATGCCGAAATCGGAATAATGCGCGCCCGAGGTCCACACTTTCTGGCCGTTGACGATCCAGTCGTCGCCGTCGCGCACGGCTTTGGTCTTGAGGCCCGCCACGTCCGATCCCGCCGACGGCTCGGAGAACAATTGGCACCAGATCTCCTCGCCGCGCAGCGCGGGGCCGACATAGCGCTTCTTCTGCGCCTCGGTCGCGAAGGCGATCATCGTCGGGATGCACATGCCGAGGCCGATGCCGAAGGGCCCCGCGGGCGCGTCGAACTTGGATTCTTCCTGGTTGAAGATGACGTTGAAGATCGGCGGCAGACCCTGCCCGCCGTGCTCCTTCGCCCAGGTGATGCCGGCGAAGCCCGCCTCGGCCTTTTTGGCCTGATAGGCTTTGGCGGCCTGTAGGAATTCACGCCCCTCCATCTCCTGCGCGAGCGGCTTGTCGGCGCCCTTCGGCTTGACGGTCCGTTCCAGGAAGGCGCGCGCCTTGGCGCGGAAGGCGGCCTCTTCGGGGGTGTCGTTGAAATCCATCGGGCGGCTCCTTGAGCGTTCGCCGTCGAGGTTAGGGCGGCGGCCCGCGCCCGGCAACGGCGCCGTTGGGAGAGGCGCGCTTGTTCGCCGCGCGACGGCGCTTACGTTTGTCGTCATGACAGCATCCGCCCTCGCCGCCCTCATCCGCGACGCGCGCCGCGTCGTCGCCTTCACCGGGGCGGGCGTCTCCACCGAATCCGGCATCCCCGATTTCCGCAGCCCTGGCGGGGTGTGGTCGCAAATGAAGCCGATCCAGTTCCAGGATTTCGAGGCGAGCGAAGAGGCCCGTCGCGAGGCCTGGCGCAGGGTCTATTCCGGCGCCGCCGGTTGGGTCGGCGCGCAACCCAATGACGGGCATCGCGCGCTGGCGAAGCTGATCGAGATCGGCAAGGTGTCGGCGATCATCACGCAGAACGTCGACAATCTGCACCAGGACGGCGGCGCGCCTCCGGACAAAGTCATCGAGGTGCACGGCAACGCCTCTTACGCCAAATGCCTGCGTTGCCAGCGCCGTCACGAATTGGAGGAATTCCGCGAGGCGTTCGAAACGCGCGGGCTGACGCCGCGCTGCCGCGCGTGCGGGTATTTCGTAAAAACCGCAACCATATCCTTCGGCCAGGCGATGCCGGTCGCGGAATTGGCGCGCGCCACGCAGGAATCGGAGGCGTGCGACCTGTTCCTGGCGATGGGATCGTCCCTGGTCGTCTACCCCGCCGCCGGCCTGCCTGTATTGGCCAAACGCAACGGGGCGAAGCTCGTCATCGTGAACCGCGAACCGACAGACATGGACGAGATCGCCGATCTGGTTCTGCACGAAGAGATCGGCCCGCTGATGCGCGCCGTCCTGCCGCAAGTGACGAACGCTTGAGGGCCTGCGCTCCCTCTCCCCCGGAGACGGGGGAGAGGGCTGGGGTGAGGGGGCGGCGCAACCCTTGAAACTCACGTCTCAAAACGCCGCCGCCGTTGGCGCCCCACCCTCGCCCCGGCCCTCTCCCTCCGCGGGAGGGAGAGGGAGGGAGGTGGTTTGCAGATATTGAAACAGGAGCAGAAAGCTCCGCCGCCTTACGCCGCGTTCTTCCGCTCCAGCCGCGAGACCAGCTTTTCCTTCCACACCGCAGGCGCGCCCGCCTGCACGGCGAGCAGCTTCGCGCGGCGGTAGAACAGGTGGCAATCGACGTCCCAGGTGAAGCCCATGCCGCCATGCGTCTGGATGTTTTCCTTGGACGCTAAATAATACGCTTCGCAGCCGGCGACGCGCGCGGCGGCCGCCGCCAGCGGCAGTTCCGCCGCATCGGTGGAGAGCGCCCAGGCGCCGTAATAGGCGTTGGAGCGCGCCACTTCGGTGGCGACATACATATCCGCCAGCTTGTGCTTGATCGCCTGGAAGGAGGCGATCTGGCGCGAGAACGCATAGCGGTTCTTGGCGTAATCGACCGCCATGTCGAGGCAGGCCTGCGACCCGCCGACCTGCTCGAACGCGATCAGCACGGCCGCGCGATCGAGCACCGCCTCGGCAAGCTCCCAGCCCTGCCCCGCGGGACCGAGCCGCTCGGCCTTGGCGTTCGCGAACGTCAGCCGCGCATGGCTGCGCGTGGGATCGAGCGTCTTGACGACCTCGCGCGTCACGCCCGGCTGCTTGAGATCGACCACGGCGAGCGACACGCCGGCGCCCTCCTTGGCGACCACGACCGCATAATCCGCGATGTCGCCGTCTGTCACCGGGATCTTCACCCCGTTCAGCGTCGTCCCGTCGAACTTCACCGTCAGCCCGCCGGGCGTCGGCGCGCCAGGGCCCTCCGACAGCGCAAACGCGCCGATCAGCCCGCCCTCGACCAGCTTGGGCAGCAGCGCGGCCTTCTGGGCGTCCGAGCCCGCCAGCAAGACCGCTTCGGCGAAGAAATAGACCGTCGAGGAGAACGGGATCGGCGCGACCGCCCGGCCCATCTCTTCGGCCAGCACGCAGACCTCAAGCTTGCCCAGCCCCAGCCCGCCATATTCCTCGGGGATTCCAGCGCCCAGCCAGCCCAGCTCCGCCACGGCCTTCCAGAGCCCAGCGTCGAACGCGATCGTGTCGGAATCCAGCACCGCGCGCACCGCCTGGGCGCTCGATTTCTCGGCCAGAAATTTGCGCGCCTGATCCTTGAGGGCCTTCTGGTCGTCGGAAAAATCGAAGTTCACGGCGCTCTCCCGCATTCATCTTTGGGCAACCATAAACGCGACCGCGGCCGCCTTGAAAAGGCGCCGCAAGGGCGCCCCAACGCGGCGCCGCAAGGGTGCGCTTCACGAAGCCTCAACGCCGTTGCGTTAGCCTCGCCGCACTGAACGGGTTGGTTCGGTCTGGGTTGGAGCCGGCGCATGGCCAAGGCGGTCTATCACAAGGGGCAGCGGGTTTTCGTCAAACCCGTGGGCACCTGGGCGAACATCGAACAAGTGATGCCGCATTGGGTGAAGGGCGTCGAAGAGCCGTTGCGCGTCATGTACGAGGTGGGCCTGGGGCGTGAGTTTCAGGCCCACGAGCTCGTCCCGGAAGAGGAAAAGGCCGTCAGCCTCGATCTCGTCGAGACCGAGCGCTGGCGCGTTGTGCGCGCGCCCAATCGGTGGCGCGCGGGCGTCGAAGGCGGCGCGGCGAACGCCGGCACGTTCCCGGTCGTGGTCACCGACGAGAAGGATTGGGGCGGCTGGCGCGTGCCGATGGCGGAATATGAGCGCGATCCCGCCCGCATCGAGCACCAGGCGCGCATCGTCGCCAACGCCATCCGCATGATGAGCGTGTGCCGCGAATTGGTCTTGCGCGTCGCCGACCGGCCCGGCGAAACGCCGCCCGAGCTGCGCGACCTGGCGATCCAGGCCGAGGCGGTCCTGTCGACGATCTATCATGACGGCGCAGCGCACGCGCACCCGCCGGGCGTGGCCAGCCACACGCTGTAACCCTTTCGCGCATTGCAATCGCGCGCGCTGGACGGCATCAGTCGGGGGCCATCACCGAAGGCCTTCGACGGAGCTTCGCATGCGTGACGCCGCAGCCGCTGTGCGCCTTCAGGATTATCGGGCGCCGGATTACGCGATCGACGACATCGCGCTCGACGTCGACCTCGCGCCCCGCGGGACCATCGTGCGCGCGCGCAGTGCGGTGCGCCGCCGCGCCGACGCGCCTGTCCCGCTTATTCTCGACGGCGTGCGCCTGACCTTGCGCCGCATCGCCATCGACGGCGCCGAGCTGCCGGCCGACGCCTATCGCGTCGAGAGCGAGCGCCTGATCGTGCATGCGCCGCCGGCCGCCTTCACGCTCGACATCGAAACCGCCATCGATCCCGCCGACAACACAGCGCTCGAAGGTCTCTACATGTCGGGCGGGCGCTATTGCACGCAATGCGAGGCCGAGGGGTTCCGCAAGATCACCTACGCGCTCGATCGTCCGGACAGCATGGCGCGTTATCGCGTGCGCATGACCGCACCGAAGGCGGAGTTTCCCACGCTTCTGTCCAACGGCAATCTGGTCGAAAGCGGCGATCTCGACCAAGGGCGCCACTTCGCGGTGTGGGAGGATCCGTATCCGAAGCCGTCCTATCTGTTCGCGCTGTGCGCAGGCGCCTACGACACCCTCACCGATGTTTTCGTCACGCGTTCAGGCCGGCGCGTAGCGCTCGGCATTCACGTCGATCCCGGCGAAGCGCAGCGCTGCGGTTACGCCATGGATGCGCTCAAGCGCGCCATGCGCGGGGACGAGGAAGCGTTCGGGCGCGAATACGATCTCGACGTGTTCAACATCGTGGCGGTGCGCGATTTCAATTTCGGCGCGATGGAGAACAAGGGCCTCAACGTCTTCAACTCGGCGCTGATCCTCGCGGACCAATCGACCGCGACCGATCTCGACTACGAATCCATCGAGGCCGTCGTCGGCCACGAATATTTCCACAATTGGACGGGCGATCGCATCACCTGCCGCGACTGGTTCCAGCTGTGTCTGAAGGAAGGCCTCACGGTCTATCGCGAGCAGGAATTCTCCGCCGATCAGCGCTCGCGCCCGGTGCAGCGGATCAAGGACGTCAAGCGCCTACGCGCGCGCCAGTTCGCCGAGGATTCCGGCCCGCTGGCCCATCCCGTGCGGCCGTCGACCTATCAGAAGATCGACAATTTCTACACCGCGACCGTCTACGAAAAAGGCGGCGAAGTGATCCGCATGCTGAAGGCGATCATCGGCGACGAGGCGTTTCGCGCTGGGATGGATCTCTATTTCGACCGCTGCGACGGCACGGCGGCCACGGTGGAGCAATTCATCGCCTGCTTCGCCGAAACCTCCGGCCGCGACCTCAGCGCCTTCATGCGCTGGTACGATCAGGCCGGCACGCCGACCGTCACCGCGCGGGGCGCCTACGATCCCGAAAGCCGTCTCTACACGCTGACGCTGACGCAAACCACGCCGCCCACGCCGGGCCAGCCGCACAAGCAGCCCGTGCCGATCCCGCTGCGCATCGGCCTTTTGAACGACAACGGCGCGCCGCTTTCGGCCACGCTCGACGGCGCCGCGCGCGAGGAGCATCTCGTTGTTTTCGATACTGCGCAACCAGTCCTG
>CAZMRN010000080.1:702-7988 GCA_964568575.1 uncultured Caulobacteraceae bacterium | reverse complement strand
AACGCATAGAGCCTGGTCGTTCGCGATTGATTCAATCCCGGATGTGCATCAGGCTCCGCGTGCAAGACAGGAGCGAGATGGCCGAGAGACTTGGCCGCCGCGCTTGGCGATTGCGCTCCAGGGAGCGGCCATGAGCCCGCGAGTCGAAGCGTTTCTCGAAATGTTGTCGGCCGAGCGCGGCGCACGGCCCAATACGCTCGACGCCTATCGGCGCGATCTGGCCGATGCGCGCGGCGCCATTGGCGGCGACTTGTCCGACGCGTCAGCGGAAGACGTGTCGGGCTATGTCGCCGGGCTTGCGCAACGCAATCTGTCGCCGGCGACCGCCGCGCGACGGATCTCTGCGCTGCGCCAATTCTACCGTTTCTTGCTCAGCGAAGGCGATCGACAGGACGACCCCACCGCCCATTTGCAAGCGCCCGCCAAGCGCCGCAAATTGCCTAAGACCTTGAGCGCCGACGATGCGGCGCGGCTCATCGACTCCGCCGCGCGAATCGACGGCGCCGTCGGCGTGCGCGATCGCGCGCTCTTGGAATTGCTGTATGGCGGCGGCTTTCGGGTCAGCGAATTGACCGCGCTGCCGTTGAAGGCCGCGCCCAAGCCCGGTCAGGCGCACATGACCATCATCGGAAAAGGCGGCCGTGAGCGGATCATAGCGCTGGGCGCCCCCGCGCTCGAGGCGTTGCAAGCCTATTTGCTGACGCGCGCGCATTTCCTGCCGAAAACCGCCGCCAAGCGCGACAAGGCCGATCGCTGGCTGTTTCCCTCGCCGACCTCGCGCGATGGAAAACTCACGCGCCGGCGCGTGCAGCAAATTCTTGCCGCCGCGGCGCGCACTGCAGGCATGAACCCCAAACACGTCAGCCCGCACGTCCTGCGCCACGCCTTTGCGACGCACCTCGTCGACGGCGGCGCCGATCTGCGCACCGTGCAGAAACTGCTTGGCCATGCCGACATCGCGACGACGGAAATCTACACCCATGTCTCGCAAGCGCGTCTGCGCGACGTCATGCAGCGCGCCCACCCGCTGGCGAAACGCAAGCGCTGACGTTTAAAGCACGAGCGTCAATGCATACACGGCCGCCGCGAACGCGCCGCCCCCCAGCAGCAGCACGACGCCGTCGCGCGCGACGAGCCCCGCGCCCATCGCCACGATGGACAAGCCCGGCAAGAGCGGCGCGAACGGGATCAGCCCAAGCGGAAACGTGATCAAGGCCGCCGCCACGCACAAAAGCCCCGCGACATTGACGAAGGGCGGCGCGGTCAGGAACGTCAGGCGCGGTTTGAGGACGCGATCGATGCTTCGCGCGGCGGGTCGCACACGCGCGATGAAGCCGAGCAGCGTGGGCGCCGGCGCGCGCGCCGCCAGCGCCTGCTTCGGCAGCCAGAGATTGCGTAAGCCCAGCGCGAGATGCGCCGCCACGATCAGCGTCAGGCCGGCGGTGAGCCACGTCATGCCGGGGATGACCGTGATCGGCGACACGGCGATGACGCCGATGGTGAGAAGCAGCGGGCCATAGGACCGGCGGCCGACGGCGTCGAGCAGATCGTCCACCGACAGCCCCGCGCCCTCGCTGCGCGCCCGCGCCTCGATATCGTCCAGCAGGCCGGACAGATTGGTCGGCGGCGGCTTCGGCGCGCGACGGGCGGTGCGGGGCAAGGACGCAGCTCCTGGAGGCGTCGCGATCAAGGCGGTGCAGGTGTACATATCGAACCAAACGCCGTTTGGCGCGTTCGGTTCGAAGCGAGGGCGAAAAAAGATGACGGTCACTGACGAGACGAACGGCGGGCCGCGGGCCAGTTCGGGCAATCTGGGCGCGGCGCTGGTCTACGGCCTGTACCTGTTGTCGATCCCCAGCGCCGCGTCATTCGCCGTCGTCGGCGTGATCCTGGCCTATGTGATGCGCGGCGAAGCGACCGGGCTGGCGCGCAGCCATATCGAGGGGCAGATCAAGCTGTGGTGGATCGCCGTGTGGTGGGCAATCGGGTTATGCTTCCTCACCATCGTCGCCTGGCTGTTCATTGTCACCATCATCGGCGCGATCATCGGCTTCCCCCTGCTTGGGTTGATCGGCTTCGTGGGGTTCCTGGTGGCGGTGTGGTTCACGGTGATGAGCGGCTGGGGCCTCTTGAAGCTGATGAACGGCGAGCCGCGCTGATGGGCGGAAGCGGCCGATCAACATGTCGTGAAGCGCGAGCGCAATTGCCCCGGCGCCGGGACGCCCGCTAAGCCTGATGCGCGCCCGGACCGCGGCGCGCGGATTTGCGAGGCGCCAGCGTGACGGATGCGACGGATGCGGCGGACCGCCGCCAGAAAGGCTTTCTGGGCGCGGTCGAGCGGCTGGGCAATTTGTTGCCCGATCCGGTGATGATTTTCGTCTGGCTCATCGGCGTGCTGATGGTCCTTTCGGCGGTCGGCGCGGCCTTGGGCTGGCAGGCCTCGATCCCTTTCGCCGGCGAGCAGGCGCCGCAGAACGGCGTTCTCGAAGACGGCCTTCTGGTGTTCCGCGCCGAAAGCCTGTTCACCGAGGCCAATATCACCAAGCTGCTGACCGAAATGCCGCGCACGCTGACCGGCTTTGCGCCGCTCGGCATCGTGCTGGTGGTGATGTACGGCGCTTCGGTCGCAGAGCGCGCGGGCCTGTTCAGCGCGCTCATTCGCGCCAGCCTGCGCCAGGCGCCGCGCGCGATCCTCACGCCCTGCGTGGTGCTGATCGGCATGGTCTCGCACCATGCTTCGGACACCGGCTATGTCGTGTTCATCCCGCTGGCGGCGCTCGTCTATGCGTCGGTCGGGCGCCATCCTCTGGTGGGGATCGCGGCGGCGTTCGCGGCGGTGTCCGGCGGCTATGCGGGCAATCTCACGCCCGGGCAGATCGACGTGACGCTGTTCGGCTTCACCCAGGAAGCGGCGCGCATCATCGATCCGGAGTGGCGGATGAATCCGCTCGGCAATTGGTACTTCATTCTGGCGATCGTGTTCGTGTTCACGCCGATCGTGTGGTTCATCACCGATCGCGTGGTGGAGCCGCGCCTTGGGCCTTGGGGCGGCGGCGGGGATCAGGACCTTTCCGCCGAGCTGGCGAAATCAGCGGTGACGGAAAAGGAAAAGGCGGGCCTCGGCGCTGCCGGCCTCGTCGCCCTCATCGTGTGCGCGGCGTATGCGGCGCTCGCGCTGTGGCCCGGCTTCACGCCGCTGATCGACGAAAGCGCGGAGGGCCCAGCAAGGCTGCAGCCGTTCTATGGCTCGCTGATCGCAGGATTTTTTCTGTTGTTCGTCGCAAGCGGCACGGCGTTCGGCATCGCTTCGGGAACCATTAAATCCGGTCGCGATTTCGTGGCGATGATGACGGACGGCATCCGCACGATGGCGCCCTATATCGTGTTCGCGTTCTTCGCGGCGCATTTCGTGGCGATGTTCAATTGGTCGCGGCTTGGGCCCATCGCGGCGATCAACGGCGCGGAAGTGCTGAAAACCTGGGATCTGCCGACGCCGGCGCTGCTGGTGAGCGTGTTGGGCTTTTCCTCGGTGCTCGACCTGTTCATCGGCTCGGCGACGGCGAAATGGAGCGCGCTCGCGCCTGTCGTGGTGCCGATGTTCATGCTTGTGGGGATTTCGCCGGAGATGACGACCGCGGCGTATCGCATGGGCGACAGCTTCACCAACATCATGACGCCGCTGATGTCTTATTTTCCGCTGATCTTAAGCTTCTGCAGGCGCTACGATTCCAACATGGGCGTCGGCTCGCTTCTGGCGCTGATGCTGCCCTACGGCTTGTGCTTCATGGGCGCAGGCGTGGCGATGACGGCGGCGTGGGTGTATTTCGACCTGCCGCTCGGGCCGGGGGCGGGTGTGGGGTATGGGGGATAATCGCCAAAAGCTCCCGGCTATGACAAGGTATTCGTCAATGAAAGTTAACTTCTAGACGGCCTACGGAAAAATTCATAATGCGCGCACGTATCGATATCACTCAATGCTTTGTCATGCGTCGACTTATGCAAGACAGTTCGCCAATCGCACTTTGGCTCCAACGGCTGAAAAAATCCAAGAGCAATCGAGAGTGGCGCGACGTCCGATTTTCAGAATTCGACATGGAGGACATTGACGATTTCGGCATACCTCTATGGCGTGCGATTCCCTACGCGCTGGGCGATACGTCAGACGCTTTGCTGATCTCGCGATCGTTCGGCGACGCTGACAAGAGACAAATGCTTGAGGGCGCCGTCCGTGGACTCCTAGACCGGCATGGTCTCAAGTTTCACTCAATTGAGTGCGCGCGATGCTCAATTGGTCACGGACTTGCGTTCGTGTCGCTGACTATATGGATGGACGACGTCGACCCTGACCTCATTGCTCGAGAGTTTATCGACGACCTTGATGATGTATATGACAACGATATCTGGAGCTGGTTCGACAGCCTTCCATTTGCAGAGTTCGAGCATGCGGGGCGCATTTCTTATGCAGGCAAAAGCCGCCCTGCAAGTCGCTACGTCACTGACACTTACGGAACAAGCCTCGTGTTTCTCTGCGAAGACGATGCTGAGCTGACAAGTCTGGAGCCGAGGCTTGAGCAGTGCGCTCGGCGATACATTTCTGAAGCACCCTCTAAACACGACAATATCGACCCAGATATTCGCATGTGCGGTGGAAAGATGGGGGACTATTTCGGTGTGACGACCTCTTACGAGGCATCAGTAAAAATGGCGCTTCTTTGGAGTATGGGCATTTTAATATATGATGCGCTTACAGAGTTTAACGTGGTTCGGAAGGGTGGGCTCCCGGCAATCCGACTTCAGCTGACAAAAGATGTTACACCGAAAAGCCTGAAAACCGCTCTTGACGAACTTGCTGGGGCGGAACGCAGATTCGTCGCGTTGCAACACCTTGGGGATGTTAGAAGGATGCGCGCTATTCCGTTTGACGAAATTGTATTTACGCCATTGGCAACAAAAGGTGAGTTTTCGTTTCACATTGAGCAAGCAAAAGACGAAATTGAGCGACTCAAATCTCTGCTTGAGCATCGTACGTCAGAACGAGAGCAAATGCAGCAGCGCAGGCTCAGTTGGGCTCTTTATATTCTGGCTGTGATTGGCGGCTTGACGGTTACCGGCGAGATTTCGCACGCAGCGGTCAACTATCTGGGGGGGCCGGGCGGACGTTGCCCAGAGCGTTGCCTTGATTTCACAAATCACCTGGGTTGCGTGCGGCGCGCTGCTAGGTTTGGTGATCTTCAGGCGATAATCTCGCCTTGCGCCTGAGACACTGCAAGCCCGCCTCCGCGCCTGGACTTGGCGTGCGACGGTAGTTTGGTTCCAAGAGCTTCAGCTAAGTCCACGAAAAGGCCGACACGGACGAGTAACACATCGGCATCGTATTCAGTGTATTGGGCGCGTTGGATACACGCGCATGTAGCGCGTCGCTCGCCCTCAGCATTGGGGGCAATATGCGCGCGCTCCGCATCTCAACACCATCGGCCGGGCCGACCGGAGCGAGGGCCGGGGCCCATGTTGGTTACGGTAGAGCTGAACCATAGGCCACGGATCAGGCTTCGCATTTCCGGGCCGATGGCAAGACTTAAAGCCCATACGCCTCCCGCATCCCCTCATCCCGCGCCGCGACAAGCTTCGCCAAATCCACGATCACCTTCGCCTGCTTCCAGGTCGCGTCGTCCTGCATCTTGCCGTCGAGCATCGCCACGCCGGAGCCGTCGGGCATCGCTTCGAGGATGCGCAGCGCGAAGCGCACCTCCTCCACGTCCGGGTTGAACACCTTCTTCGCAATCGCGATTTGCGAAGGATGCAGCGTCCACGCGCCGACGCAGCCCATGAGAAACGCATTGCGGAATTGTTGTTCGCACGCGGCGAGATCGTCGATCGCGCCGAATGGGCCATAGAACGGCTTGATGCCGTGCATCGCGCACGCATCGACCATTTTCGCAAACGTGTAATGCCACAAATCCTGCTGCGCGCTTTCGCGCGGGCCGTCGCCTGCAGGATCGGACAGCACGCGGTAACCCGGATGGCCGCCGCCGACGCGCGTCGTCTTCATCTTGCGGCTCGCCGCCAAATCCGCGGGCCCCAGCGAAATGCCCTGCATGCGCGGCGAAGCGCCGGCGATCGCTTCGACATTCGCCACGCCTTCGGCGGTCTCCAGGATCGCGTGCAGCATGATCGGCTTGGTCACGCCGTGCTTGGCTTCAAGCAAAGCCAAAAGCTGATCGAGATAATGGATATCCCACGGGCCCTCGATTTTCGGCGCCATGATCACATCGAGACGGTTTCCCACTTCCGCAACGATCTCGGTGACGTCATCCAAATGCCAGGGCGAATTGAGGCAATTCACCCGCGTCCACAGGCCGACGCCCAGGGCCGCGAAATCCGTCGCCTTCGCCATCTCGATGAAGCCGCGCCGCGCGGCGACCTTCGCATCCGCGGGGATCGCATCCTCCAGATTGCCGAGGATGACGTCGACCTCCTTGGCCATCTCGGGAACCTTGGCGCGCACCTTCTCCAAATGCGGCGGCACGAAATGGATCATCCGCTCCAGCCGCACCGGCGGCTCGCGCAGCGGCGCCGGCGCGCCGATGGCGAGGGACTTGAAGAAGGCGCGCGGGGTTTTCGTCATCGGAGGCTCCTGTCGGCGCTTGGCTAGCCCCGCCTCCGCTGCGGTGCAACATGGCCGACCCGGCGCAAGCGCTGGACCTTCCGGCCAAGGCCGCTATGGTCCGCGCCTCGAACGAGGGCGGCGGCGGTGCGGACCTATCTGGAATTCGAGAAATCGATCGCCGAGATCGAGACCAAGATCGAGGAATTGTCGGCCCTGGCCGAAAGCTCCGGCGCGGAAGCGATGGGCGTGGAGCTGTCGCGGCTCAAGGCCAAATCCGACCGGCAGCTGAAGGACCTCTATTCCAAGCTCGACCCCTGGCAGAAAACGCTGGTGGCCCGCCACCCGGACAGGCCCCGCTTCCGCGACTATGTGGGCGCTCTTGTCACTGATTTTATAGAACTTTCCGGGGATCGGAAGTTCGGCGAGGACCCCGCGATTCTAGGCGGTCTCGGCAAATTCTTGGGCCGTCCGGCCGTCGTCCTGGGCCACGAAAAAGGCCGCACCACCACCGAACGCCTCAAGCACAATTTCGGCATGGCCCGCCCCGAAGGCTATCGCAAGGCCGTGCGCCTGATGGACCTCGCCGACAAGTTCGGCCTGCCGGTCGTGTCCTTTGTCGACACCGCCGGCGCCTATCCCGGCATCGGGGCCGAGGAGCGCGGCCAATCCGAGGCCATCG
>CAZMRN010000080.1:0-637 GCA_964568575.1 uncultured Caulobacteraceae bacterium | reverse complement strand
GGCGAAGGCGGCTCGGGCGGCGCGCTGGCGATCGCTGCGGCCAACACCGTGTTCATGCTGGAGCACTCGATCTATTCGGTGATCAGCCCCGAGGCCGGCGCCTCCATCCTGTTCCGCGACGCCGCGCGCGCGAAAGACGTCGCCGCCGCGATGAAGATCACCGCCCAGGACCTGATCGGGTTCAAAGTGATCGACGCGATCGTGCCCGAGCCGGTCGGCGGCGCACACCGGGCGCCGGAGCGCGCGATCGCCGCCGTCGGCGCCGAGATCGCCGCAGCGCTCGACGCGCTCAAGGATTTGTCGCCCGATGCGCTGCGCGCCCAGCGACGAGATCGTTTCTACGCCATCGGCCGGCTGGAGGGCGCGGCGGCCTGACGACGCCTGCAGCGCGATTGCACTCAGCGCCGCGGTCGGCCATCGTCGCGGCGACTTCACCGAGGGCGATCCATGGGCAGGTTCGGCGCGCGATTGGCGGCTGCGGCTTTGGCGTGTGCGCTGGCGGCGTGCGGCGAAACCGCCGCGCCGCCTCCTCTGGCGGAACAGCCGAGCGCGGAAAGCCCATCAGCGACAGCGCCAGCGCCGTCGACCCCGGCGCCCTCAACCGAAGCGCCGGACGCCGCTGCGCCGGTTCAGCCTG
>CAZMRN010000079.1:0-7999 GCA_964568575.1 uncultured Caulobacteraceae bacterium | reverse complement strand
GGCCTGGCGCGGCGGGCAGGGGCGGGCGCGGATCGCGGCGCTGCATGTCGGCGCGCTGGCGCTCGTCCAGGTGGCCCTGGGCGTGGCCGCGATCGTCACCGGCGCGCATCTGGCGATCAGCCTGATCCACCAGGCCGGCGCGATCCTGCTCTGGGGCGCGGCGGTCGCAACCGCGGCGTTCGCCCTGAGTAGCCCGATACCGTATACGCATTCTGTTGAAAACAAACGGACATTTGCGCCGGGTTGACAGGCTTTCGCTCCTGATCTTTAAGCCGCGCCTTCGCCTGCGCGGGCCTCCCCGCGCAAGCCCAAAGGAAGCCTCATGCGAACCCTCGTCACGCGCGCGGCCAAGCCGGCCGACGTGCAGCACAAATGGATCGTGGTGGACGCCGAGGGGGTCGTGGTCGGCCGCCTCGCCTCGTTCATCGCCCGCCGCCTGCGCGGCAAGCATCGCCCCGATTTCACCCCGCACACCGACACCGGCGACCATGTCATCGTGGTCAATTGCGAGAAGGTGGCGTTCACCGGCAAGAAGCTGACCGACAAGGTCTATTACCGCCACACCGGCTATCCCGGCGGCGTGAAGGAGCGCGTCGCCGGCAAGGTGCTCGAGGGCAAGAACCCCGAGCGCGTGCTGGAGAAGGCGGTCGAGCGGATGATGCCTAAGGAGAGCCCGCTCGCGCGCAAGCAGCTCGCCAAGCTGCGCGTCTACAAAGGCCCGGCCCATCCGCACGAGGCCCAGCAGCCCGAAACCATTGATTTCAAAAGCTTCAACCGTAAGAATGCGAGGATCGCATGAGCGAGACCTTTCAAGGCCTGGACTCGCTCGGCGGCGCGACCGGCCAGGCGCCGTCGCTCCAGAACGAAGCCGTCCTGCGCGAGCAAAAGCTCGACGCTCAGGGCCGCGCCTACGGCACCGGCAAGCGCAAGAACGCCATCGCGCGCGTCTGGGTGAAGCCGGGCAAGGGCGTCATCACCATCAACGGCAAGACGCAAGACGCGTATTTCGCGCGTCCGGTGCTGCGCATGATGATCAACCAGCCGTTCCGCATCACCGACCGCGAAGGCCAGTATGACGTCGTCTGCACGGTGACCGGCTCGGGCCTGTCGGGTCAGGCCGGCGCGGTGCGCCACGGCATCTCCAAGGCGCTGTCGGATTTCGAGCCGGCGCTGCGCCCGGCGCTGAAGCACGCCGGCTTCATGACGCGCGACAGCCGCGTGGTCGAACGCAAGAAGTACGGCAAGGCGAAGGCCCGCCGCTCCTTCCAATTCTCGAAACGCTGAACGATTTCGGGGTATGGCGGATGCGGGCGCTTCGGCAACGAAGCGCCCGTTTTTCGTTTGCAGCGCCGCCTTCTCCCACAAGGGGAGAAGGGGCACTGGGAGACACGGCATGCGGCCTACGGTATTCATTGACGGCGAGGCCGGCACCACGGGCCTGCAAATTCGCGAGCGCCTCGAGGGCCGCAGCGATCTCGAGATCGTCTCGATCGACGCCGACAAGCGCAAGGACCTCGCCGCGCGCAAGCGGCTGCTGAACGAGGTCGACGCGGTGATCCTGTGCCTGCCCGATGACGCCGCGCGCGAGGCCGTCGCGCTGATCGACAATCCCGCCGTCAGGGTGATCGACGCCTCGACCGCCCATCGGACCGCGCCGGGCTGGACCTATGGCTTCCCCGAGATGGCGCCGCCGCAGCGCGCCGCGATCGCGGCGGCGACGCGGGTCGCAAACCCGGGCTGTTATCCCACTGGGTTCATCGCGCTGGTGCGGCCGCTGGTCGAGGCCGGGATCATGCCGCGCGGCTGGCAGCTGACCTGCCATGGAACGTCCGGCTATTCCGGCGGCGGCAAGAGCATGATCGCGGAGTTCGAGGACGCATCCGCGCCGAGCCATACGCGCGCGCCGTACCGCATCTATGCGCTGGGCCAGCGCCACAAGCACGTGCCGGAGATGCAGCGTCATGGCGGGCTCTCCCGTCCGCCGATCTTCATGCCCGCCGTGGGCCGCTATCGGCAGGGGATGATCGTGGAGGTTCCGCTGGCGCTGATGGCGCTGCCGACGCCGGCGACGCTCGCCGCCGCGCACGAGGTTCTGACGCAGGCCTATGCCGGGGAACGTTTCGTGCGCGTCGCGCCTGTGGCGGAGAGCGCGGGGCTCGCCACGCTCGAGCCCGAAAGCTTGAACGGGACCAATCGGGTGACGCTGTACGCGTTCGGCCACGACGAAGAGGCGCGGCTCGTCGCGGTGCTCGACAATCTCGGCAAGGGCGCGGCGGGGGCTGCGGTGCAGAACCTCAATCTGATGCTGGGCCTCGACGAAGCCGCCGGCTTGGACTGACCGCGCGCGGGCCCGTGCGACGGGCGCCCTTGCCGGCGCGACAAGCGGCGTCATATGACTTTCGCAAGACAGGAAGCCGGCCCTACGCCGCACCGCGATGGGCCGCTTCGTTTGATGGGGTTCAGCATGAAAAGAGCATTCGCCCTCGCGATGGCGATCGGCTTGGCGTGCCTTGCGCCGTCGGCGACGGCGCAGACTCAAGCCGCCGCCGCCCAGACCGGCGGTCCGATCCCGATCCCGGCGGAGGCCTTCATCCGCGAATGGGCGATCCGCAGCCCGGCGCTGTCGCCCGACGGTCGCCACCTGGCCGCGATGACGAGCCTCGACGGCGAAACGGTGGCGCTGTCGATCTGGCGGACCGACGCCTTGAACCAGGCGCCGACGCGCATCGGCATGGGCGGCATGGCTGCGCGCCAGCAGGTTCGCATCGCCAGCTTCACCTGGGTGGCCAACGACCGCATCTTCCTGCAATTGGTGCAGCCGGTGATCGCCGGCGCAGGCGCGGAGAACAAATTCTATACTGGCCTTGCGCGAATTGTGGATCTCACCGGGCGCACGATCATCGAGCCGCTGGCCGCCGGCGGCGCGCGCAGCGAGCTTGAGGACTACGCCGACAAATTCCTGCAGCCGTCGGTGTTCGATCAATTGTCGAACGACGACGACCACATCCTGATGGAGCGGCGAACGCTCGACGACACCTCGATCTATCGGGTCAACGTCTATACCGGCCGCGGCCAGCGCATTGCGCAGGCGAGCGAGCGCGAGGACATCCTCTCCATCGTCGACGAAGAGGGCCGCATTCGCGTCAAGCAATTCGCCGAACTGCGCGGCGGCGATTGGTGGATCGGGTACGAGATCTTCAACACCGCCAACAATCAGTGGGAACGCCATCCGCTGTTGCAATATCCGGCGCGCGCGCGCCGCCTGTTGTCGCCGCGCGCGTTCGATCCCGAGAATCCGGACCTGCTTGTTTTCATCGACAATGAAGGGTCGAACCTCGCCTATGTGCGCGCCTATTCGGTGTCGCAGCGCGCGTTCACCGAAACGCTGTTCCAGCACCCGCGTTTCGAGATCACGAACATCCTGCAAGCGTCGGTGGGCGACGAGGAGACGCGCATCGCCGGCTTCCGCTATTACGGCGACGCCGAGCGCAACTTTTACACCGACCCGACCTATGCGGCGATTCAGCAGCGGCTGGAGGCCCGTTTCCCCGGCCAATATGTGCGCTTCACGGGCTTGCGCGGCGAATTCCGTCTGGTGACCGTATCGAGTTCGCGCAATCCGCCGGGCTACGCCTTGATGCGGGAGAACGGCGAGCTGATCCCTCTCGGCGTGTCGATCCCGCAGGTCAATCCCGCCGGCCTCGCGCCGTCGGAGCTGATCTATTACACCGCGCGCGACGGGCTGCAGATTCCAGGCATCCTGACTCTGCCGCGCGGCTTCCGCCGCGGCGTCGATGCGCCCTTGCCGACCCTGATCATGCCGCATGGCGGCCCTTGGAGCCGCAACAACACCGATTGGGGCAATGGCGACGTTCCTTACGCGCAATACTTCGCCTCGCGCGGCTTTGCGGTGCTGCAGCCGCAATTCCGCGGCTCCGAATTGTTCGGCGACCAGCTCTGGAAGGCCGGCGACGAGCAATGGGGCGCGCGCATGCAGGACGACAAGGACGACGGCCTGGCCTGGATGGTGTCGCAGGGCATTGCCGATCCGCAGCGGGCGGTGATATACGGCTTCTCCTATGGCGGCTTTGCAGCCATGGCCGCGGCGGTGCGGCCCAATCCGCCCTATCGCTGCGCGATCTCAGGGGCGGGGGTGTCCAGCCTCGAGCGGCTCGGCACCCTGTGGCGCACCAACCGCATCCAGCGCCAATTGCAGGGTTGGACCTTGAAGGGCATGGATCCGCTCGAGAACGTGCGCAATTCGTCGATCCCGATCATGCTCTATCACGGCGATTACGATCAGACGGCCACGATCTGGCACTCCGAGCAGTTCGCCGCCGGCCTGCGGGCCGCAGGCAAGCCGCACGAGTTCCATGTCCTGCGCGGATATGACCATGGCGGAGGCACGCCGGCGCACACTCGCCAAGAGCTGACCCTGATCGAAAACTTCCTGCGCGGGCCGTGCGGCCTGTCCTACTGAAGTCCTTGATCGGTTTGCGAAAACGGAGGGCGGGGCCGGACGGTCCCGCCCTTTGCGTCAAAGGCGTGTCCAACGCGCGACATATCGTGCTGTTTTGCGACAAAAAGCGGTCACAATCGTTGACCCGCCCTGAAACCGCGACTTACGGTGCGCGTTAACGCGGCGCTCACGGGGGAGTCGGGAGCGCCACATCAACCAGACGAGGCGCATTGCATCATGAAGAAAGCGGATAAGACGCGGCTGCGGTCGACGGTCGCCTGGGCGCTGTTTGCGGGCCTGGCGGCGACAGGCGGAGCCTTCGCCCAGACGCCGGAAACCCCGACCGAGGGTCAACCCGCCGCGGAAGGGCAGCAGCCCGCGGCCGCGCCTGCGGAAGACGAAGCCATCGTCGTCACCGGCTCGCGCATCCGCCGTTCGGAGTTCAATTCCGCCTCGCCGGTGCAGGTGCTGCAGGGCGAAAGCGCGGCGCTCGCCGGGGTGGCCGACACTGCCGAGTTTCTGCAAGGGTCTTCCCTGGCCTCAGGCTCGGCGCAGAACGACGCGACCATCTCGTCGGCCTTCGTCACCGACGGCGGCCCGGGCTCGGCGACGCTGTCGTTGCGCGGCCTCGGCGCCACGCGCACGCTCGTCCTGTTGAACGGCCGCCGGCTTGGACCGGCCGGGACGCGGGGCGCTGTCTCGTCCGTCGACCTCAACGTCATCCCGCAAAGCATCATCGACCGCGTCGAAATCCTCAAGGACGGCGCCTCGTCGATCTACGGCTCCGACGCCATCGCAGGCGTGGCCAACATCATCACCCGCCGCAACACGGAAGGTTTCGAGGTTGAGGCGTTCGGCAATTTCAATTCCGACGGCGGCGGCGAGGAATACAGCATCGAAGGCATCTGGGGGCGCAGCTTCGATCGCGGCTATCTCAACCTTTCTCTGGACTATTATCGCCTCAACGAATTGAAGCTGGCCGACCGGGATTATTTGGGCTGCTCGGAAAGCTATACCTTCTCTGCAGCGACGGGCCTGCGCACAGACTTGATCGACCCGCGCACCGGCCGTTTCCAATGCCGTGGCGACACCCTCGCCGGTCAAGTTTGGCTTTACGAGTACATCAATGCGGGGCCGTTCGCGACCACCGGCGGCCCGCTCCACTCGCCGGACGGACGCGTGCTGGTGCAATACGACGGCAGCGGTCAAATCGGAACCTTGGCGCCGAGTTCGATCTTCCCGCGTGCGGGGACGGCGCCGGCCGGTTGGCCGACGGCGCCGGCGAATTGGTTTGGCGTATCGTCGCTGTCGGCGGCGACGGCGGGGCTGGTGAACTATGGCGGCGATCTGTATCGGCAACAATCGTTGATCCCTGAAACGGATCGGTACTCGTTCTACGCCCAAGGCGCCTACGACATCACGCCAGGCGTCGAGGCCTATGCAGAAGTTCTCTTGAACCGCCGAGAAACCCGCACCGTCGGCTTCCGTCAATATTGGACCTACCTCTACACGAACGACGGCGGCGGCTTCTTCGGCAGCGATCCTTTCAATGTGGGTTGGAACGGCCTCGCCATTTTGAGCCCGACGCCGGTCACCGACCACAACGACGCCGAACAGATCGTCGACTATATGCGCGCAATCGGCGGCCTGCGCGGCGAGTTCGCAGCGCCGAACAATCTTGGCTCGTGGGGCTGGGACATCTACGGCCAGTTCAGCCGTTCCGACGGCGACTACAATCAAGACGTCATCCTCAACGACGCAGTGCGCAGCGCGCAATTCCGCACCGCGTCTTGCGTCGGCACGAATCTTCCGGTCAGCGGTCGGCCTTGCATTGACGTGAATTGGTTGAGCCCGGAGCTTATGAGCGGCAACCCAACCGCCGCTGAGCGCGCCTTCCTGTTCGACGTCGAAAGCGGCAACACCGTGTACGATCAGGTGTATCTCGAAGGCGTGATCACAGGCGACGTGTTCACGCTGCCGGCAGGCAATGTCGGCCTCGCGGTCGGGGCGCACTATCGTGAGGACGAAATCAAGGACGTGCCCGGCGCGGTGACGCTGGCGGGCAACGCCTGGGGATCGTCGTCGGCTGGCATCACCGAGGGCAGCGATACGATCCAGGAATTGTTCGCCGAAGTGGAAGTGCCGGTTTTGGCGGGCATGCCGCTCGCGGAAGACCTTCGCTTGACCTTGTCTGGTCGGTACACCGACGTCGAGACCGCCGGCGAAGCGGACACCTACAAGATCGGGATTTCCTATCAGGTCACCCCGATGGTGCAGCTGCGCTACACAACGGGCACGTCGTTCCGTGCGCCTGGCCTTTTCGAAAACTATCTGGCCGAGGAAACCTCCTTCATCGGACAGCGGCAAATCGATCCCTGCATCAATTGGGGAACCAATGTCGCGGCCGGAAACATTCCTCAACGCGTCGCCGACAACTGCGCGGCGGACGGAATTCCGCCCACCTATGGCGGTCAAGGCGCCTCCGCCACGTCGATCCGGCGCGGCGCGCTGCGGCCGGGCTCGCCTGGGCCGCTCCAGCCTGAAACGTCAGACGCGTGGACCGTCGGTCTCGTCTTCACCCCGAGCGCAATCGCGCTGAATGTGGCGTTGGACTACACGGAGATCGAAATCACCGACACGATCACCGCCTTCGGTCCGGCGAACATTGTGGCGGGGTGCTACTATTCCTTGAATTTCGCCACTGAAGGCTTGTGCGATTTGTTTGATCGTGGGGCGACGGCGAGTCCGTTCCTGATCACCGAGATCCGCAATCCGTTCATCAACATCGCCGAGCAAACCAACCGGGCGCTCGACCTGACCGTCCAATATGATCACGAATTCGCTTGGGGCGACTTCAGCCTCCAATCGCAATTGACGTGGCAGTTGGAGGATGTGGTGGCGCTGTTCCCGGGTCGACGGATCGACATCAATGGCGATGTCGGCGAACCGGATTTCGTCGGCAACGTCGATCTGAGGCTCGACGCCGGCGATTTCACCTATTTCTGGGGCGTCGACATGGTCGGCAAAGCCTCGGAAGCGGAGGACGTCGGCGATCGCAGCGCCTCTGGCGCCACGCTGTACAAGGTGCATACCGAGTTCACCGCCTATCACGCTGCGTCCGTTCGCTATAACGGCGACCAGTGGTCGCTGACGGGCGGCATCTCGAACCTGTTCGACGAACAGCCCCCGACATTGACGCGCGGCGGCATCCTCGGACAGTACTCGACGCAAGGGCTTTCGGTGTTGTCGTCCCAGTACGACTATGTCGGACGGCGCGCGTTCGTGCGCCTGACAAGAGCCTGGTAGGTCGCGCTTCGCGGCAGGGCGGGGCTGGGCGGCGGGGTGCGCAACCCCGCCGCCTTCGCCGTTTCTGAAGAGCGCAACGGAGGTTTTCGCCGGTGGCGGTCGTAATCAAAATGAAGGCCGACACGCTGCACGAAGACATGCAGCGTTTCGCCATGGCGCCATTGGCGGCGCCGATCGTGCTCGACAGCGTCCCGAAATCCGGCGCGCATCTGTTGCGCGACATCGTGCGGATGT
>CAZMRN010000078.1:0-8107 GCA_964568575.1 uncultured Caulobacteraceae bacterium | reverse complement strand
CAGGGCGCCGATCCCCTCCCCTGTCAGCGCCGAGATCGCGACCGGGGGCAGGGGGCCTTGATCGTGCGCGGCCGCGCGCGCCAGACGCCCGGCGCGGCGCTCGGCGTCGAGCAGGTCGCACTTGTTCCAGGCTTCCAGGATCGGGGGCGGATCGCGGCCCTCGGCCTTGGAGAGCTGCGCGAGCACGGCGTGCACGTCGGCGTTCTGCGCTTCGGTTTCGGCGTGGGCGACGTCGCGCACATGGACCAGGAGATCGGCCTCCATCACCGCCTCCAGCGTGGCGCGGAAGGCGGCGACCAATTCGGTGGGCAGATCGGTGATGAATCCGACCGTGTCGGCCAGCACGACGGATCGGCCTGACGGCAAGCGAATGAGCCGCGCGGTGGGATCGAGGGTCGCGAACGGCATGTCCTTGGCCAGGACGCCCGCTTCCGTGAGCCGGTTGAACAGGCTCGACTTGCCGGCGTTGGTGTAGCCCACCAGCACTACGGCGGGCAGGCCGGCGCGCGCACGCGCGCGGCGCTGCAGCGCGCGCGTTCGGCGCACGTCCTCCAGGTCGCGGCGGAGCTTGATGATTCGCGCTGCGATCTGCCGCCGGTCGAGCTCGATCTGGGTTTCGCCGGGACCGCCGGTTTTGCCGAGGCCGCCGCGCTGCCGCTCCAAGTGTGTCCAGGTGCGCACGAGCCGCGAGCGCTCATAGCCCAGCCGCGCCAGTTCGACCTGCAGCCGGCCTTCGCGCGTGTGCGCGCGCCGCCCGAAAATCTCGAGGATGAGCCCTGTGCGGTCCATCACCTTGGCGTTCAGCGCGCGCTCGAGATTGCGCTGCTGCACCGGCGACAGGGCCGCATCGAGGATCACGACCTCGGCGCCGCGCTCCTGCACCTGCGCGGCCAAGGCGCTCACCCGCCCCTCGCCCAGAAACAGGCCAGGCGACGTCTTGCGCAGCGGGACCACCACGGCGGCCGCGACGTCGAGATCGAGCGCCTCGGCAAGGCCTGCTGCCTCATCCAGGCGGGTCTGCGGCGTGTGATCGCCGCGTGCGTCGAGCACGGGGCGAAGAACGATGGCGCGCTGACGGGGCGGCGCGGTCGTTTCGCTGTCTTTGGAACTCAATCGTCGCTCTCGTCGCCGCCCTTCTCGGACGGCTCAAACAATTGCACCGGCGCGCCGGGCATCACGGTGGAGATGGCGTGCTTGTAGACCAATTGCACCTGCCCATCCCGCCGCAACAACACACAAAAGTTGTCGAACCAGGTCACCACGCCCTGCAGCTTGACGCCGTTGACCAGGAAGATCGTCAGCGGGGTCTTGGCGCGGCGGACAGCGTTCAAAAACGTGTCCTGAAGGTTTTGCTTCTTATCCATGACGTTGTCTCGTCTGTTATGGGTTGCGCGTCCGCGGGGACGCACCACGCGCTATAGGGGCCGATGTGCAACGAGGCAACCGAGGATGGCGCCGCGTGCGCTCTAACCCGCCTCGGCGCCGAAATAGGCGTCACGCAGCCGCATGCACACGGGGCCGGGCGCGCCGTCGCCGATCGCGCGCCCATCGATCGCGACGATCGGCATCGGCCCGTTCACAGCCGAGGTCAAAAACGCTTCGCGCGCGCCATAGACCTCCTCAAGCGTGAACGCCGCCTCATCGACCGGGATTTGCAACGAGCGGGCGAGGTCGATCGTGCGCGCGCGCGTGACGCCGTGCAGGATCGCGTTGTCGAGCGGACGCGTACGCAAGCGGCCCTGCGCATCGACGATCCAGGCGTTGGATGAGCCGCCTTCAGTCACGAAGCCGTGCGCATCGACGAGCCAGGCTTCGGCCGCGCCGACTTCTTTCGCGGCCTGCTTGGCCAACGCATTGGGCAGGAGATTGACCGTCTTGATGTCGCAGCGTCCCCAGCGGATGTCGGGCGCGCTGATCACCGAGACGCCGCGCGCAGCACGGGCGTGAAAGGTGCGCGGATCGAGCCTGCGCGCGGTAAGCACGATCGTCGGCGCGACGGGCGGATCGGGAAAGGCGTGGTCGCGCGGCGCGGCGCCGCGGCTGATCTCGAGATAGATGTGCCCGAAATCGACGCGATTGCGCCGGACCATCTCCTTGACGACGATTTCAAGCGCGGCGCGCGACATGGGCGCTGCAATTCGGAGTTCGGCGAGCGAACGGTCGAGCCGCGCGAAATGGCCTTCCGCATCGCGCAAGGCGCCGCCGTTGACGCCCCACACCTCGTAAATCGCGTCGCCGAAAAGGAAGCCGCGATCGTCGATCGACACTCGCGCGCGCGCATGCGGAACGTAGGCGCCGTCGACATAAGCGATGCGGCTCATGCGTCTTCGGCGCCCATGCGGCCGGGCGCATCGACGCCGAGGGATTTCAGCTTGCGGTGCAGCGCCGACCGCTCCATGCCGATGAAGGCCGCCGTGCGCGAAATGTTGCCGCCGAAACGCGTGATCTGGACATTGAGATATTCACGCTCGAAGCGCTCGCGCGCGTCGCGCAGCGACAATCCGATCACCTCCTGCAAGCCGGAATGTTGCGAGAAGCCGGCGCTCGGCCAGGCTTCCGGGGGCAGCGCGTCGATGGTGACCGGCTGCGAGGGATCGCCCTTCGCCAGAATGAGGATGCGCTCCATCACGTTGCGCAGCTGACGCACATTGCCGGGCCAATCCGCCGATTGCAGCGCCGCCATCGCATCGTCGGCGATCATGCGCTGCGACAGGCCCGACATGTCGGCCAGACGCTGGACGAAATAATTGGCGAGTTCTGGAATGTCTTCGCGGCGCTCCGCCAGGCTGGGCACGCGCAGCGGAACGACATTTAGTCGGTGGAACAAATCCTCGCGGAAGCGGCCCTGTTCGATGTCGCCGCGCAGGTCACGCGAACTGGATGAAACCACCCGCACATTGACCTGCACATCGGCCGACCCGCCAAGCCGCGAGAAGCGCTGCTCGACCAGCACGCGTAGGATTTTCGACTGCGTCTCGATCGGCATGTCGCCGACCTCGTCGAGAAACAGCGTGCCGTTATGGGCCTGTTCGAACACGCCGATTTTGCGCGGCCGACCGTCCGGGCCTTCCTCGCCGAAAATCTCGCTCTCCATGCGCTCCGGCGCGATCGAGGCGGCGTTGATGGCGACGAACGGCGCGGGCCCCCGCGCGCTGCGTTCATGCAACAAGCGGGCGACCAATTCCTTGCCGGCGCCGGCGGGGCCGGTGATCAGCACGCGCGAATTGGTCTGTGCCACGCGATCGATGGCGGCGCGCAATTGCGCCATGACCTGCGATCCGCCGATGAGATCGGCGCTCGCGGTCTGACGCGCGCGCAAGGCGGCGTTCTCGCGCCGCAGCCGCGCGGTTTCGAGCGCGCGCTGCACCACCACGAGCAGGCGCTCGGCGGTGAAGGGCTTCTCGATGAAATCATAGGCGCCCTTGCGGATCGCCGACACGGCCGTTTCGATCGTGCCGTGGCCTGAGATCACGACGACGGGCATGTCGGCGTCCATGTCCTTGAACATGGTGAGCAATTCAAGGCCGTCGACGCGGCTGCCCTGCAGCCAGATGTCGAGCACGACGAGCGCAGGGCGGCGGCGGCGGACGGCGTCGATCGCCTCGTTGCCGTCGCGTGCGACCCGCACGGCGTGGCCTTCGTCCTGCAGAATGCCCGAGATCAACTCACGGATATCGGCTTCGTCGTCAATGACGAGAATGTCGGACGCCATCGTCACGCTGCTCCTTCGCCCTGGTCGGCGTGTTCACGAAAATCTTCCAGGCTCTTGGGCAGCACGAAGCGCACCACCGCGCCTGGCCCGTTGGGTGCGTCGTCGAGCTCGATGAGCCCGCCATGGTCCTCCACGATGCGCGCCACGATCGCGAGGCCGAGGCCGGCGCCTTTCGCCCGCGTCGTCACATAGGGTTCGATGAGGCGATCGCGATCCTGCGCTGGAAAGCCGACGCCGTTGTCGATGACCTCGACCTGCACGCCATAATCGAGATCGCGCAGGCGCAAGGTGACGCGGCCGTCCTTCGGCTCGCCGTCGCGCGCGCGCCGCGCTTGCACGCTTTCGGCGGCGTTCTTGACGAGATTGGTGAGCGCCTGGCCAATCAAGCGTTCGTCGCACACCAGCGGCGCCGGCCGATCGACGCCCTGCACCTCGATCTCGATGTCGGCGAAGGCGAGGCGCTGGCCGAACGCCACATCGCGCGCGACATCGCGCAAATCTGCATAAGCCATGCGCGGCGCCGGCATGCGCGCGAAGGCGTTGAACTCATCCACCATGCGGCCGATATCGGCGACTTGGCGCAGGATGGTGTCGGTGCAGCGTTGAAAGGTTTCGCGGTCTGAGGTGATCTCCTCGGCGAATTTGCGCTGCAGACGCTCGGCCGACAATTGGATCGGCGTCAACGGATTCTTGATTTCGTGGGCGATGCGGCGCGCGACGTCCTTCCAAGCCTCCTGGCGCTGTGCGGCGATCACCTTCGTCATGTCGTCGAACGTCAGCACAAGACCGCCCTCGGGGTCGCGCGTCATGCGCACGCTCAGCACCGCCGCCGCGCCATCGCCGCGCACGAGCTCCACGCGCTGGGGCGCGGATTCGCCTTGATTGGGCGCGTGATTGAGCATGTCGGCGAAGGCGGGCGCGACATCGACGAGCCGGCGTCCCTCCAGGCTTTCCTCGCCCAGCTCCAGGAGCGCGGCCGCGGAGCGATTGGCCGCCACGATGCGCCCATCGCGATCGACGCCGATCACGCCGGCGCTGACGCCGCCGAGCACCGCGCGAATGAAGCGCGAGCGCGTTTCCGCATCGTGCTGCGCGCGCATCAGGGCGCGGCGCTGCGCATCGAGCTGCGAGGTCATCTGGTTGAACGCGACGCCCAGCGCATCGACTTCGTCGCGATCGGCGCCGACGCGCACGCGGGCGCCGAGATCCCCGGCGGCGACCCGTCTTGCGGCGCCGGCGAGCATGCCGATGGGCGCGGAAATGCGCGTGGCGAGCGACAAGCCCACCCACACCGCGCCGAGCAGGACCAGAAACGCGGTGGTGAGATAGGACAGCGCAAACAGCGTCTGCAATTGCGCGCGGCTGGTCTCGGTCACGCGATAGGCCGCAACGCTGTCGTCGAACGCCGCAAGGCGCGACAGAAACTGCGGATTGATCGGCCGCACGGCGTACAGATAGGCGTTGTCATACGCCGAAAGGCGCGTCAGCCCGCGGATCACGCTTTCATTGGCGAACAAGCGATCGACCACCCCGCCGCGATCGGCCTCGGAGAAGGCGTCGGCCATCGGCGGCGCGAACGGCGGCGCCTGAGCGGTCTCGGCACGCGCGAGCACGGCGCCGTTGCGGTCGATCACATAGGCGGCGGTGAGGAAGCGCTGCTCGGCCTGGGTCGCCAGAAAGCGGCCATAGGTGTCGGGGTCGCTGCGCAAGCCCTCGGCGGCGCGATTGAGATCGCTCGCCATCAACGACAATTCCTGCTGCACGGTCGTGCGTTCGCCGTCGACGACGTAGCGTCCCACCGCCGCGCCATTCTCCACCAGGGAGCTGACGCGATCGGAGAACCAATCCTCCACCCCGCGGCTCAAGACGGCGCCAAGGAACACCGCCACCACCACCGCCGGCGCGACGGCGGCCAGCGAGAACAGCGTCACGAACTTCAAATGCAGCTTGGCGCCCACGGTCTGCGCCTGCTCGCCGCGTGCGATGCGGAAAATGCGATGAACCAGGATCACCGCCAGGATCGCGGTAATCGCCAGCGCGCCGAGAAGCATCCACAGCATGACCGGGCTGGCCGGACCAATGGGGCCTGCGCCGGAGACGGAATAGAAGGCCGCCGCCGCGGTCAGTCCGGCGGCTGCGACGAAGCCGATTGCAAAGCCGATCGCGCCTTTGGAGCGGCGCGACGGCGGCGCCAGCGGGGCGGCGTCCGCGTGCAGCGGCGTCGTCGTCATAAAAGCACACCTTCTGTGGCCCGCCCGCCACACGTGTGGCCTAGAGGACGCGTCGCGTCAATCGCTTCGCCCAGCGCGGACGCCAAGCGTCTGGATTTTCTTCCGCAGGGTGTTTCGGTTGATGCCCAGGACCGAGGCTGCGCGGATCTGGTTGCCTTTGGTGGCCGACAGCGCCAGCTGGATCAGCGGCCGCTCCACATCCGCCAGCACCCGATCATAGAGGCCCTCGGGGGGCAGGTCGGGCGCATGGGCGGCGAAGATGGTCGACAGGCGCCGCTCGATCAGCCCTTCGAAGGTTTCCGCGGTCTCCTCCGGCGCCGCCATCGCGGCGCGGGACTGGCCAAGCTCGTGCTCGATCTCGCGTGCAGAAATAACGCCCACGGTGGTCAGCGCCACGACGCGCTTGAGAAGGTTCTCCAATTCGCGAACATTGCCCGGCCAATCGTGCGTCTTCAGAAGCTCGATCGCGCCGGCGTCGAGCGTCTTTTCCTGCAGACCTTCGCGTTTGGCGCGCACCAGAAAGGCGCGCGCGAGGTCGCCGACGTCTTCGAGCCGTTCGCGCAGCGGCGGCAGCCGAATGGTGACGACGTTGAGCCGGTAATAGAGGTCCTGGCGGAACGCGCCGCTGCGCGCCAACGGCCCCAACGGCTTTTGCGCCGAGGCGATCAGGCGCACGCTGGGACGCGGCTTGGCGTCGCCGTTCAGCAGGCCGACAAGGCGCGTCTGGGCGTCCATCGGCATGTCGTCGACATCCTCGAGAAACAGCGTGCCCATGGCCGCCTGCTGCAGCGCGCCCGCATCGCCGAACAGATCGCTTTCGATGCGCGCGCGATCCGCGCCGGCGACGCTGAACGGAATGAACGGATTTTGCGCGCGGCGCGAAAATTCATGAATCGCGCGCGCCACGCGCTCCTTGCCGGTGCCGCTTTCGCCTTCGATCAGAACCGTGAGATCGGCGCCGGTGACGCGCGCCATCACCCGATACACTTCCTGCATCGCCGGCGAACGGCCGATCAGCGGCAGGCGTTCTTCCTTTTCCGCCTTGGAGGATTGGGCCCGCGATTTGGCGTCCGGTCCGCCGGCCAGCGCACGCCGCACCGCGCCCAGCAGGTCGTCGAGATCGAACGGCTTGGGCAGATAATCATAGGCGCCGGCGCCGGATGCGGTGAGCGCGGTGGTCACGGTCGATTGCGCGCTCATCACGATTACGGGCAAGGTCGGCCGCGCCGCTCGCAGCGAGGGCAACGTATCGAACACACATTCGTCGCCCATATAGACGTCCGAGACGACAAGATCGCCCTCCCCGTCGCGCACCCATTTCGCCAGCGTGGCGACATTGCTGGTAGCGCGAACGGCGTAGCCCTCC
This sequence comes from uncultured Caulobacteraceae bacterium, assembly GCA_964568575.1. GTDB lineage: Bacteria > Pseudomonadota > Alphaproteobacteria > Caulobacterales > Aquidulcibacteraceae > RI-43. Next base: position 798 of record CAZMRN010000078.1, on the reverse strand, counting down.
TTGCTCAGAGCCTGCGACAGCACGAAGCGCAGCGAGGAATCATCGTCCGCCAGAAGAATGGACTTGGTCACGACGCAGCCTCTCCGCTGTCGATGGGCAAGAGCACGCGGAACGTCGTGCGTCCCGGCGCGCTCTCCACTTCAATGCGCCCGTCATGGCGCGAAATGATCTCCACGGCGACCGTGAGGCCGAGCCCCATGCCGCCGGCCTTGGTGGTGGCGAACGGCTCGAACAGGCGATCGACCAGCATCGGCTCGACGCCGGGGCCGTTGTCGGTGACGAGGATCTCCAATTGCGGGCGCGGCGCGCCGGTCGCGGCCGAGCGGATGCGCACGCCGGGTCTGAACGCCGTCGACAGCGCGACTTCGCCGTCGGTCTGGCCGTTCACCGCTTCGGCGGCGTTCTTGGCGATGTTGAGCAGCGCCTGGATCAATTGATCGAGATCGCCGCGCACGTGAGGAAGGCTCGGATCGTAGCGTTCGCGGATCATCACGTCGGGAAAGCTCGACGCGACGATGCGGCGTACGCGTTCCAACGCCTGGTGAACGTTCACGCGCTCGAAGTTCGGCGGATGCAATTGATCGAGCGGATCGATGCGGTCGGTCAGACGGCGAATGCGATCGACCTCGTCGCAGATCAAGGTGGCGAGCGCGGCGGAATCGGGATCGTCGCCGCGCGCGATCAATTGCGCGGCGGCGCGAATGCCGGCGAGCGGATTGCGCACCTCATGCGCCAGCGTGCGCGCGGCGGTCGCAGAGGTCGGCCCGCCGGCGCCGATGCGCGCGCGCGCCTGCACGT
>CAZMRN010000077.1:0-8146 GCA_964568575.1 uncultured Caulobacteraceae bacterium | reverse complement strand
CCTCACGCTGCGGGCGGCGCGCGAAGACGACGCCGCCGCGCTCGCTGACATCGCGCGCGCGACCTTCTACGACACGTTCGGCCATCTCTATTCCGCAGCCGACAGCGCGGCCTATAGCGCGGCGACCTATGGCGAAGCGATCCAGCGCCGCGAAATCGCCGACCCCCAAACCGCCCATTGCCTCGCCTTCGAAGACGGCGCGCTGATCGGCTTCGCCAAGGCGGGCGCCTACAAGCTGCCGATGCCGGTTCGCGATGCGCGGCCTTATGAATTGCATCGCCTCTATCTGCGCGCCGAAGCGAAGGGGCGCGGCGTCGCCGACGCGCTGATGGAGTGGACGCTGGCGCGCGCCCGCGAGGCCGGCGCCGATGCGATCTATCTCGGCGTCTATCAGCACAATACGCGCGCGCAGCGCTTTTATGCGCGCTACGGCTTCGTCCAGGTCGGCTCGTATTTCTTCGCCGTCGGCGCCGCGCGCGATCCGGAATTCATCCTCCGCCGAAGCATGTGACGTGCTGCGCCTGCGACGCGCGTCACGCGCTCGCACCAGCCCACGCGCGGTAAGGTCTGCGCAACCAAATCAGAGTCAGGTCGTGACTCCGATTCGCGAGGGGATGACGTGTCGGCAGAACCGGATGCGCTTGCGGCCTTCTTGGGCCCCGAGGTTTATGATCGCCTGCGCTGGCCCGCCTTGAGCGACGATCAGCGTGGCGCGATTCTCTCCGTCTTTCGACTGGGCCTGAACGCCGGGGCGGCGTCGGGCGCGGTCGCCTCGATCGATGCGATCCTGGCGGAGGGGCGCGTCGTGCTGTGCGAGGACGGGACGCAATGGGAAGCGCGCGCCGAGGATGCGGACCTGGTGCAGGAATGGGGCGAGGGCGCGCTGGTGGCGATCCATCGCGGCATGCTGTACCGGCTCGACGAATGGGAGGCGGTGGAGGTGGAGCCGCTGCGGCTCTAGGCGATCAGCGCCGATACTGGATGAAGCCCGAGGCGGTTGCGATGCGGTCGTACAAGAGCCGCGCCGTCGCATTGGATTCCTGCGTCAGCCAATAGACGCGCGCGCAGCCCAGCGCGTCGGCGCGCGCATAGACCGCCTCGATCAGCGCACGCCCGACGCCCTGGCCGCGCGCCTCGGGCGTTGCGAACAAATCCTGCAGATAGCAATAATCGCCGCGCGTCCACATCGAGCGGTGCAGGATGCAATGCACCGTGCCGATGAGATGGCCGTTCATTTCCGCCACCAGCGCGAACATCGGCTCGGCCGGATCGAGCGCGCGCGCGAAGGAGAGATCGGCGATCTCGGCGTCGAACGGGGCGTTGTAGAAGTCGAGATAGCCGCGCCACAGCGGCAGCCAGGCGGGTTTGTCTTCGGGGCGGAGGTCGCGGATGGTGATCGTCGTCATTGGGCTCGCTGCTGCGCTGCGCGTTTGGCGTTGCTGTCTCGATTGCGGCCGATGACGGCGTATTGTCGGCCCGCGGTCAAGGCGCGCCCGGGCGTGGGCCGAACGCCCGTCCGTCGGGCGCTGCGAGCGGGCTGTCTGCGGTCACGGCCTGATAGACCGCATCGCCCAGGGCTGAGAACGCGATCAGCCGCGCCAGCACGAGCGCGAGCACGATCGCGCCCGCGCCCCAGGCCCACGCCGGGTGGATGCGGCCATGCGCTTTAAGGTCGCGCAGCGCGCCCAACAACAGCGCGACAAGCGGGATCGAAGCGGCGATGTCGAACGCGTACGGCCCGATCAACGGCATCGGCAGGATGCGCCCGACCCCAGGCCCCAGAATGGCGGCGAACGCCGCGATCTGCAGCCGCGCGTGCCAATCGGTGCGCGCCCGCAAAATCACCGCCGCGATGAGCAGCGCGAAGAACGCCGCAATGGTTGCGGGATCGGCGAACAAAAAATGCTGCGGCTGGAAAAAGAACGGCACGCGCCCGGTCTGCACCGCCGCAATCGTGACCCACGGCCCCAGCGCGAGGAGGGCGAGCGCGTAAACGAGCGCCAATCGCCCCAATGCGCGATGCGCGCCGATGGCGCCGGAGGCTGCGAGCCACACCTGGGCCAAGGTGATGCCCACCCAGCCCATGAACGTGACCGCGTGCGCATGCACGATGATCGGCGCTGAAAAGCTGGAGCGTCCCGCCGCGAGTTGAATGATGAAGCCGCTGACCAGGATGACCGCCATGACGGTGATCGCGGTGCGCACGAACCGCGCATCCGCTTCGGCATGCATGGTGATCGCCATCGCCTTCGCCCCCAAGTCGATGGGCGATGTCCTAACGCCAAACCTGCTGGAAGTCAGCCCAATACGGTCGCCCGGGACCGCCCGGTTCACGACGGCGCGGCTACGCCGGCTCCAATTACTTCGGCGCGGCGGTGCGGCGCGTCCTCGCTTTGAATTTCGGCTTGGGCAAAAGCCGAAATCGCGACTGGCACCACGCGAAGCCGACGCCGACGTCCAGCAAAGCATCGGAGCGGCCGCACGGGCAGGCGAAGCCAAGCACCGAGCGGACGCGATAGGTCTCTCCGGCGACGAGCGGGACCGGCTCCCCCGTGGCATGGTTCGGCGCCGCATCGACGCACAGAACCAGATCGCCGGGGCCGACAGCATCGCTCATGGCCTTGATCCCTCGCGGCAGGGGAGAGTGAAACGCCAGAGACCATTTTATCTCAACGGCCGCCGCGCTCCAATGCAGAGGCTGCGCGCGGGCGTCGGCATGGGGCGGGAATTCGGCTGCACCAAACATTAGGCCGCAATCAAAAGCTGATCTTCGCGAATGTTCGCGAGCCGGCTCTCGAAGTCGCGGATTGGCACGGTCTCGCGGATTGGCTCGATCACTTCATCCTCCACGTCGCCCGAGCAAAAGTGCAACAGCAACCCCGCGTGTTGCACGCCCGGCGTAACCAGCAAGTCGGAGATGATGCTGGACCATAGCTCAACACTGTCAGGCGTGTGGGCGTGGCGTCGTTCGTCGGCCCGATGATCCGCCTGCACGCGGTCGCTAAGCCAGCGGTCAATCTTCGCTTGAGACCAACCCTTTTTCGCGAGCTTCGCGACCTGCTCGGTCCGTTTGCCGGCGCGGTCTATGTCCGTCGGCGCGAGCGCGGTCCCACAATCGCAGTGCCCAACAGTTGTCAGGAATTGCGCCTCTCCAGGAACAAGCGCGCCACCTATTGATGCATTGTTGGATGGCTTCGCTTGGCGACCGTGCCGACGAAGCACCCCGTCGACCGTCGCGGCGTCTGAGCCTCGGACCACCAGGGCGATGTAATAGCACATGGGGCCACCTTGCACTGATGCTCCAACGTCCGCGTTGGGCCATCTCTGACCTCACCGCCATAGTGTGACGGGCGGCCTGCACGCTCCAAAGACGCCATTGCCCCGTCGATCAGTGCGGCGTCAGGATTTCGCCGAAGTCGGACGTTGGCCTCAAAATGCCGGATTCGTGTCAGGGACATTTCCAAGCACTTCACAGTCACAATTGCCGCCATACTCGCGCGTCCATTCCGCGAGAGCCGGTCCATCAATTCCCACTGTATCCGCCCATGCCAACGTGAAGCGAAGGGAATGGTCGCACGGCGCGGACGACAACCGCTTTTCTAGCTCATCAAATAGACCTAGCAGCGTCTCTTTCGATGCAGGAAGACCAGCTTCTGCCTTGGCGCACTGTGCCGCCTTCCATTCGTTGAGTTTGCGGCGCCGCTCAGGGACTCTGCTAGTCATGGCGGAAATCCACTTTTGAAGTCTGCATACTCCAACGTCCGCTTCGGGCCATCCCTGACCTCACCGCCATATTGTGACGGGCGGCCTGCACGCTCCAAAGACGCCATTGCCCCGTCGATGACGGCGGCGTCAGGATTTCGCCGAAAGCGGACACTAGCCTGGGCGATATGATAGTTGCATAGCCAAGGCAGGCGACGAGATGATGGAAGCAGAATGTCGGTAGGTCCAGAATATCGCTCGGCACGCACCCTCCTGGCCGACCTTGCAACTAGACGCGTCTCATCTCGTGAACTGCTAGATGCAGCAATTGCCCGCAATGCTGACCTTCACACTAAGATCAACGCCGTCGTCCTATTCGACATCGAACGAGCTCGCGAACGCGCCATTCAGATAGACGACTCACGCGTGCGGGGGAAGAGCCTGGGCCCCTTGGCCGGTCTGCCAATGACGGTGAAAGAAGTATTGGACCTAGAGGGGCTGCCTGCGACTGCCGCAAACAAATCCTGGAATGCACGTGCTAGTAAAACGCCGGACGCCGCAGTGGTCGCGCGAGCCCGTGAGGCAGGGGCGGTAATTTGGGGCAAGACCAACGCCCCCTTCATGGCGGCTGATTATCAGACGTTCAATGATACTTGGGGCACAACAAATAACCCTTACGACCAAGCTCGAACGCCGGGTGGCTCCTCAGGTGGGGCAACGGCTGCCCTCGCCTGCGGCATCACTCCACTCGAAATCGGGTCTGACCTCGGTGGGTCAATTAGGACGCCCGCAAGTTTTTGCGGCGTTGTTGGATTAAAACCAACTTGGGGGATATTGTCGCAGCGTGGTCACGTCCCGCCCGACCCCAGGTATCCTCGCGAGACGGATTGCGGCGTTGTCGGCCCGCTCGCGCGCAATGTGGAAGATGTTCGGCTTCTGTGGCGCATACTGTCTGGCCGGGCGCGGGCAAGCGAACCGCGAAGGTCGGCGAAAGGGCTACGCGTTGCGACCATAGCCGAAGAGAAAGACTGGCCGGTCGCGGGAAGGATCAAAGAGACGATCGAATCGACCTCGGCCGCGCTATTTGACAGCGGCGCGCTGAAGGCAGCCCGTCCTGCATTGAATCTTGATCGTCTGTTGGATTGCTACTGCCGGCTGGTGATTCCAACTATCGGTGCTGATGCCCCAGGCGGGATCTATGCGTTCAGCAGGTTGGTCGCCTTGTTCAATTCTGGCTTCGCTCGCCGCCGAGTGGATTTCGGCAATCGGCTCGCGATGTTGAGCTATTTGGCCGCAAGCCATCGCGATTGGCTGCGCGCCGACTCATTGCGGTCGCAGATGAAGGAGGCGATGGGCGTCTATTTCCAAAATGTAGATGCGATCATCATGCCCGTTGCGCCGACATGGGCGTTTCCGCATGATCACCGACCGAACATGTTCGCGCGCAAGCTCATCGTGGACGGAACTCCACACCCCTACTACTCAATCTTGTGTTGGATCGCTATGGCGACAGTTCTCCATTTGCCGGCGGTTTCGGTGCGGGCAGGGACAGCACCCGATGGTTTGCCGATTGGTGTTCAAATCGTTGGGCCGTGGGACAGCGAAGACGAGCTCTTGGATATCGCGGCGCTGGTCGAAGAACGCGTAGGCGGATTTCAACCGCCATCGCTGCAATAAGCTGAGGGCTGAAGACTGTGTGGTGAATGTCCGCGTTGGGCCATCCCTGACCTCACCGCCATATTGTGACGGGCGGCCTGCACGCTCCAAAGACGCCATTGCCCCGTCGATGACGGCGGCGTCAGGATTTCGCCGATGGCTGCCGTTTGCGACAGCGCGATACCGTTCAACGCTCCAAGCTTACCGACTTCACGGACGCAGCGGCATTGGGCGGACCGCATTCCGGAGGGGTCGGCCTCATCCGCGGCAGATTAGGGATCGCAACGCGACACTGGCCGCGCCGGTGCTGTCCCATTGATCATACATTCCATCGTACCAGAATTGTTCACCGGTAGAGCAGTTGATCCGACTGGTTTCTGCTAGTGGCCCCATCACGTAGCCCTCAGTCGCCGGCGAAACACCTGCACTCCTTGAGTAAGCCGTCGAGTAATAGGTGAAACCTGCCCTGGTGTTGATGCTATCCAGGTCAATCCAAATCCATTGATCGTCTGGATTCTGAACGAGTCGAACCGCCCAGGCGGGGTTGGGTGCAAACGCGATGGCGCAAGCAAGCAAGACCGCACCAAAAATATTTAGAGACATATTTAGAGACATAAAGCGCCTCCCTGGCGCATTAGCAAATACCAGCAAAGCGAAACGCTAATCCCGAGGCAAGCGCTGTCAATCGATTCCAGCGACGATCAACCCTTCGAAGACCGAGATCAATGGCGAATAAGCACCACTCGTGCGCACCCGGCGTTTTTCCGAGCGGCTGACATGATCTAAACCTGCCGATCATACTTGCTCGCAAACTCGGCTCACGATACCGAAACGTCTGTTTCAAGGCGCCAATCGGACCAAGTCACGCAGAGGCCGAACGTCTGAATTGGGCCAATTCCGGGCATCCGCGCGGCGCGTCGCGAACGGCCGGAACGGCGCGCCTCCCCTTACGCCATTGCTTTCCGCAAGTTCGCATCGACCGCGTCGAGGAAGCCTTCCGTCGTCAGCCATTTCTGCTGATCGCCGACGAGCAGGGCGAGGTCTTTCGTCATCTGGCCGGCTTCGACGGTGTCGACCGTCACCTTCTCCAACAGCAGCGCGAAATCGATCAGCGCCTGATTGCCGTCAAGGTTGCCGCGATGGGCGAGCCCGCGCGTCCACGCGAAGATCGACGCCACGGAATTGGTCGAGGTCGGTTCGCCCTTCTGGTGCTGACGGAAATGGCGCGTCACCGTGCCGTGGGCGGCTTCGGCCTCCATGGTGCGTCCGTCCGGCGTCAACAGCACGCTCGTCAGCAGGCCGAGCGAGCCCAAGCCCTGCGCGACCTGATCGGATTGCACGTCGCCGTCGTAATTCTTGCACGCCCAGACGAACGCGCCCGACCATTTCAGCGCCGAAGCGACCATGTCGTCGATCAGGCGGTGCTCATAAGTGATGTTCGCTTCGGCGAACTTTTGCTTGAACTCGGCCTGGTACACTTCCTCGAAAATGTCCTTGAAGCGGCCGTCATAGGCTTTGAGAATGGTGTTCTTGGTCGACAAATAAACCGGCCAGCCCTTCAGGAGGCCGTAGTTCAGGGACGCGCGCGCGAATTCGCGGATGCTCTCATCGAGATTGTACATCGCGAGCGTGACGCCGGCGCCGGGCGCCTTGAACACTTCGCGTTCGATCACCTGACCATCCTCGCCGACGAATTTGATCGTCAGCACGCCCTTGCCGGGAAAGCGGAAATCGGTGGCGCGGTATTGATCGCCGAATGCGTGGCGGCCGACGACGATCGGCTGCGTCCAGCCCGGAATCAGCCGCGGCACGTTCTTGCAGATGATCGGCTCGCGGAAGATCACGCCGCCCAGGATGTTGCGGATCGTGCCGTTCGGGCTCTTCCACATCTCTTTGAGCTTGAATTCCTTCACGCGCGCCTCGTCGGGCGTGATGGTGGCGCATTTCACCGCCACGCCATGACGCTTTGTGGCTTCGGCGGCGTCTATCGTCACCTGATCATTGGTGGCGTCGCGATGCTCGACGCCGAGATCGTAATAATCGAGATCGATGTCGAGATAGGGAAAGATCAGCTTTTCCTTGATCAGCGCCCAGATGATGCGGGTCATCTCGTCGCCGTCCATGTCGACGACGGGGTTTGCGACTTTGATCTTGGCCATGGCGCGATCCTGAAAAGGGCGGGAAAACTCGGCGCGTGTGGTAGCAGCTTCGCCCCCGCGCGCAAGCGCAAGCGCTCAGCGCACGATGACGTTGCCCGGCAGGGTCGAGCATGCCGCCGCAAGCGGCAGATACGTGCGCGTGGCGCCTGTCGTTGCAGGCCGCGCGGCCGCTTGCACATGCGCCTCGCAGGTCTGAAGGTTCTCGCGGGTCAACGCGCCCGGGGACTGGAACAGCTGGCTCGACGACAACAGCGCCCGCTCGGCGGTCGAGATCCGTCCGTCCGCCGCGAAGCCTGTGGCCGGCGGCGAGCAATAGCGCGCGAGCTGGTTGAGGCAGCGATCCAATTGGGCGTCGACGCTGGCGACGCTGAGCTGCACGCTGGGCAGCCCGGGCAAGGGCGTGCGCGTGGCCAATTGTTGGGCTGCGCTCTGCGTCTGACGTTGCGGCGGCGGGGTCGTCGTCGGCGCGCTTTGGCCCGAGGGCTGCGCTTGTTGCGGCTGGCTCTGCGCCGGTTCGCGCGCCTGCTCACGCTGGGCGAGAAGGCCCGGCAATTGGCGGATCATGCCTTCGACGAGTTGTTCGCCGACGCCGCGGGTGGGCGCTGCCGGCTGGGCGCCGGCGGGATCGC
>CAZMRN010000076.1:7969-8227 GCA_964568575.1 uncultured Caulobacteraceae bacterium | reverse complement strand
TGGACAACGCGCCACGTCATCGCCATATCGCCGCCTCCTCAAGCGCGTAGGGACGCGAGCGCGGAGAGGCAGGCGACGCGGCCATTTTCCGCGGCGCAGAGCCCCGGGGCGCACCAAGCAAGGCGGGATCGGCAAGAGCCCCGACCCCGCCCGGAAGAAGGATCGAGATGGAGCACGATTTCTGCACTGTCGACGGCGCGCGGCGCCTGAAGCAGCGGATCGAGGAATACTGGCGTGCGCGCGGCTACAATGTCGACG
>CAZMRN010000076.1:1125-7951 GCA_964568575.1 uncultured Caulobacteraceae bacterium | reverse complement strand
CTGCGTGGCCGCCATGCGCTCGGCCCGCACGGCTGTGCGCAGCGACATGGTCAATGGTCTGCCCTCGCGCGATGCGGTCTCGGGGCCGACGCGCAAGAGCACGATGGAAAACGCCTGAAGCGCAGTCACGTCGCCTGAAGCAGCCGCGCCGCCGTGGCGGGAATGTCGGAGAAATGCGACACCACCGCGTCGGCGCCCAGCGTGGCGGGATCGGCGTCGTGATAGCCGAAATCCACCAGGATGACGCGCACGCCCGCCGCGCGCCCGGCCTGCGCATCGGCGGATGAATCCCCCACCATCGCCGCGCGCTGCTGTGCGCCGCCGATCTGCGCGATCGCGTCGCGCACATGATCGGGATGAGGTTTGCGGTGAGGCGTGGCGTCGGCGCCGACCACCGCCTCGAAAAAGCGCGACAGATCGAGCGCATCAAGCAGACGGCGGGAGAGTTCTGTGCGTTTGTTGGTGCACACGGCCAATCGCGCGCCGGCGGCGCGCAAGCTCTCCAGCGCGGCGACGCAGCCGGGAATCGGCCGGCTCTCGGCGGCGATGTCGGCCCGGTAGAAGTCCACGAAGGTTTCGGTGAGCGCGTCGAGCTTGTCGGGCGCAAACGCGACCGACGCCGCAGCGGCGGCGCGTTCGATCATTTTGCGGGCGCCGTGGCCGATAAAGCTGCGCATCGCCGGCAGGGCTGCAGGCGCAAGGCCTTCCAGCGCCAAAGTCTGGTTGAGCGCGCGCACCAGATCAGGCGCAGTGTCGACCAGCGTGCCGTCGAGATCGAAGGCGATTGCGGCGCCGGCGAGGGCGGTGGGCGCGGGGGACTGCATCGGCGGCGCGCATTTCCTTGAAGCGGCGAAGCGAATGCTGAATAAACGCGCCGCGAGGCCGTGGCGACAGGGGGGCCGCAGTGACCGCAAGCGCGCGCATCGCCGTGGTGATCGCAACGACGGGCCGCGCGGCCATCGTGGATCGGACCGCGCCCTTATGGCTGCGCCAGACGCGGCCGTTCGATCGGCTGATTCTGTCTGCGGCGAGCGAGGCCGATATCGGGCCTCAAGCGCGCGCCATCCCGGGCGTCGAAATCCTGGTTGGACCCAAAGGCAGCTGCCACCAGCGCAATACGGCGCTCGACGCGGTCGGCGCGGATTGCCCGATCGTGGCCTTCGCCGATGACGATTACCTCCCCTCGCGGCGCTTCCTGGCGCTGACCGAGGCGATCCTGGCGGCTGAGCCGGACATCCATTGCCTCACCGGCCATGTCATCGCCGACGGGGCCCGCTCGCAGGGAATCGCCTTCGACGACGCTCTGGCCATCATCGAGGCCTCGGACGCAAGCCCGGCGGAAGAGGGGTTCAGGCTGATCCCCGCCGCGCACGGCTATGGCTGCAATCTGGTGGCGCGGATGGCGGCCGCCCCGGACGTCCGGTTCGACGAGCGTCTGCCGCTCTACGGCTGGATGGAGGACCTCGACTTCTCCCGCCGCTTCGCGGCGCAGGGGCGCATCATGCGCTCGATGGCGCTCCTGGGCGTGCATATGGGGGTCAAGACGGGCCGCCAGCCGGGCGTGCGCCTGGGGTATTCTCAGGTCGCCAACCTCGCCTATCTCGCCGGCAAAGGCTCCATGCCATGGACCGAGGCCGCCGCGCAGATTGGGCGCAATGTCGCCGCCAACGCCGCCAAGGCGCTCTTTCCCGAGCCCTGGGTCGACCGCAAAGGGCGGCTGCGCGGCAATGTCATCGCCTTCGGCGACGGACTGACCGGGCGGTTGCGCCCCGAGCGGGTTCTCGAGCTTTAGGCTTAACGACAGGGGCCGACCGGCGCCGCTCTTGCTTCCAATCTTTGTACGGCTTTCGGTTTGGCGCCTTGCGCGCAAACCTTGAGGAATGAGCGAGCATGCGGATTGCGGTCGTCATCGCAACCACGGGTAGGCGGGACGTGGTCGAACGGACGGCGCCGTTGTGGGCGCGCCAGTCCCGCGCGTTCGACGCCATGATCCTATCGGCGGCCTCGGCCGAGGATGTCGGACCCACCGCGCGCGCCGTTTCGGGGTGCTCGGTGGTCGTGGGCCCAAAGGGGCTGTGCGCCCAGCGCAACACCGCGCTTAACGCGCTCGCCGGCGCTTGCGATGTGGTGGTCTTCGCCGATGACGATTACGTGCCCTCGCGCCGTTTCCTGGAGCAGACTGAAACCATCCTCGACGCCCATTCCGACATCGTCGCGCTGACCGGCCATGTGCTGGCCGACGGCATCAACACCGCCGGGCTCAGTTTCGATGCCGCCCTGCGCCTGGTGGAGGAGGCCGACAGCGCGCCGCCGCCGCGCCGCTTCACCATCATTCCCGCCAACCACGCCTATGGCTGCAACATGGCGATCCGCGTCAGCGCGGCGCCGGATCTGCGCTTCGATGAGCGGTTGCCGCTCTATGCGTGGATGGAGGATCTCGATTTTTCGCGCCGCATCGGCCGCTTCGGACGCGTCGCGCGCGCGATGGAGCTTGTCGGCGTGCACATGGGCGTGAAGTCCGGCCGCCAGTCGGGCGTGCGGCTCGGCTATTCGCAAGTCGCCAATCTGGCCTATCTCGCGCGCAAGGGGTCGATGCCGTGGAGCGAGGCGTTGGCGCAGATCGCGCGCAACGTCATCGCCAACAGCGTGCGCGTGCTTATGCCCGAGCCTTGGGTCGACCGCCAAGGGCGTTTGCGCGGCAATCTTTTGGCGTTGCGCGACGCCCTTGCCGGGCGTCAGCGCCCTGAGCGCGTGCTGGAGCTGTAATCCGCCGCCCCGCCTTCTCCCCTTGTGGGAGAAGGTGGCCCGAAGGGCCGGATGAGGGGTGACGGCGCCGACATTTGCAAAATTGAGCAAACACCCCTCATCCGTCTCGACGCGTTCCGCGTCGATCCACCTTCTCCCACAAGGGGAGAAGGAGAATGGCGCCGCGCTTTACGAATACACCTCGAACAAGCCGGCGGCCCCCATGCCGCCGCCGATGCACATGGTGACGACGGCGCGTTTCGCTTTGCGGCGGCGGCCTTCCATCAGCGCATGACCGACGCAGCGCGCGCCCGTCATGCCGAAGGGGTGGCCAATGGAGATGGAGCCGCCATTGACGTTGTACTTTTCCGGATCGATGCCCAGCGTGTCGCGCGAATAGAGGCATTGCGAGGCGAACGCCTCGTTCAACTCCCACAGATCGATGTCGTCGACCTTCAGCCCATTGCGCTCCAACAGGCGCGGCACGGCGTAGATCGGGCCGATGCCCATTTCGTCCGGCTGGCAGCCCGCGATGGCGAAGCCGACGAACGCGCCCATCGGTTCAAGCCCGCGCTTTTCGGCTTCCTTCTCGTCCATGAGAACGACCGCGGCGGCGCCGTCCGACAATTGCGACGCATTGCCGGCGGTGACGAAATTGCCCGGCCCGCGCACGGGCTGCAGCGCGGCGAGCCCGTCGAGCGTCGTGTCGGGGCGGTTGCACTCGTCGCGATCGACGACGTAATCGACCATGGTTTCGGCCTTCGTCTCCTTGTCGATCTTCTTCATTTTCGTCTTCATCGGGACGATCTCGTCCTTGAACAGGCCCGCTTGTTGCGCCGCAGCGATCCGCTGCTGGCTGCGCAGGGCGTATTCGTCCTGATACTCGCGCGCGACATTGTAGCGTTTCGCCACGATGTCGGCGGTTTCGATCATCGGCATCCACAAGGCCGGCATGATCTCCATCAGCTTTTCTTCGGTGATGTGGAAACGGTTCATGTGGCCGCCGCCCTGGACGAGCGAGATGCTCTCCACGCCGCCGCCGATCGCGGCTTTGGCGCCCTCGTGCATGATGTAGTGCGCGGCCGAAGCGATGGCCTGGAGACCGGAGGAGCAGAAGCGGTTGATCGTCGTGCCGGAGGTCGTCACCGGCAGTCCGGCCCAGATCGCGGCGTTGCGCGCCACGTTCATGCCGGTGGCGCCTTCCGGGCCGCCGCAGCCGAGGATCACGTCCTCGATCAGCTCCGGCTCGATCTTGGCGCGCTCCACCGCGTGCTGGATGACGTGGCCGGCCATCGCCGCGCCATGCGTTTCATTGAATCCGCCGCGATTGGATTTCGCCAAACCCGTCCGCGCATAAGACACGACAACCGCCCGACCCATCTGGTCCTCCCTGAAGCCTTTCGTCGGTCGGACCATAGACGCCGCGCCGACGCCGCGAAAGGGCGCGGGCCTTAGCCGCGCGCGGGCGGGCTGATGGCGTCGTCTTCGAGGGGGATGGCGAAGCTTTTGAGAAAGCGGCTGACCATGCCGTAATAGCCGCAGGCCAGGGCCAGCTCGACAAGTTCGCGGTGCGAAAAGCGCTGCGCGGCGCGCGCGAAGGTCGCTTCGCTCAGCCCGCCGGCCTCGATCTCCTCGGCGACGTCGAGCACGAGGGCGTCGTCCTCGGAAAGGCCGGCGCGGTCGCCGCTGCGGGCGGCGGCGATCTGCGCCTCGCTCATGCCGACGGCGCGGCCGATGCGCTCGTGATGCGCAGTCTCGTAGGCGGCGCCGACCAGCCAGCCGACGCGCAGGATCGCGAGCTCCCGCAGCGCCGGGTCGAGCGCGCTGCGATTGAGGATGGCCTCGCCCAGCGTCTGAAAACCGCGCAAGCCTTCGGGGTGATGGGCCAGCATGCGCAGCACGTTCAGCGGCAGGCGTTGCAGCATGGCTTCCGTCTTGGAGCCGGGCTCGGGCGCGGCGTAGGGGATGCGCGGGCTCACGGCTCGCTGCCCGGGGCGAGCGTGACGACGAGCCCGTCGAACTCCGGGCGCATCAAGATCTGGCAGGACAGACGCGAAAGCGCGGTCACCTCGAACGCTTCGTCGAGGCGCTCGATCTCCTCGTCCGTCGGCGGCACAAGGCGGTCGATCCAGGCGGCGTCGACATAGACGTGGCAGGTCGCGCAGGCGCACGCGCCGCCGCACTCGGCTTTGATCGGCAGGCCCTGGTCGCGGATGATCTCCATCACGCGCCAGCCGTCGAGCCCCTCGACCGCGTGGCGGGCGCCGTCGCGGTCGATCACAATCAAGCTGCGCGTTTCCTCGGACATGCCTGCTGCATGGCGCAGACCGAGGCGTCTCGTCCAGTGGCGAAGCGGACACACGACAAGCGCCGTCACGATCGGCTAAGGGACTCTTCAAGAAAACCGCGCACGCCGCCTTCGACCGGCTTCGCCGACCACTTTCCCCGCACGCGGGGGAAGAAAGCGCACGACGTTTTGCTCCCCCGCACGCGGGGGAGCTGGCCGCGAAGCGGACTGAGGGGGCGATCGCGGTTTTTCAGCAGCCTGCAAGAGCGACAGCCATGGACCTCCATTCGCACGCGGCCGACCGCCTCAATCCCGTGGCCCTGATCACCGGCGCCGCATCCGGCATCGGCGCAGCGCTCGCCCATCGGCTGAGCCCGCGCGCCACCGGCGGCCTCATCCTCATCGATCAGAACGAGCGCGGCCTGGCCAAGCTCGCCGACAGCCTGGCCGAGCCGCCCGAGCGCGTCTCGACGCTGGCGTTCGACGTCGCCGATCCCGAACGCTGGGCGCGCGCCGGCGATTTCATCCTGGACCATTATGGCCGGCTCGATTGGGCGGCCGCGAACGCCGGCGTCGCCCACGCCGCCGCCATCGCCGACATGTCCTATGACGAATGGCGCCGCGTGCTCGGCGTCAATCTCGACGGCGTGTTCCTGACGCTGAAAACCGCGATGCCGATCATGCGCGTCAATCAGCAGGGCGGATCGATCGTGATCACGGCCTCGGCCTCCGGCGTGAAGGCGGAGCCGAACGTCGCGGCCTATGGCGCGTCCAAGGCGGCGGCGTTGCATTTGACCAAAGTCGCTGCGCGCGAGGGCGCGCCGCACCGCATCCGCGTCAACGCCGTCGCGCCGGGCGGCGTGGAGACGCCGATGTGGCGCGATCAGCCGTTCTTCCAGGACCTTATGCGCGAAGCGGGCTCGGAGCGCGCCGCGTTCGATCGCCTCGCCGCCGACGCCACGCCGCTCGGGCGCTATGCGTCGGCTGACGAAATCGCCGAGCTGATGGAGATGCTGTTGTGCGGCGGCGCGCCGATGACCGGCGCGACGATCGTCGTCGACGGCGGCTACACGCTGTAGCCGGGCAGAGGGGGCTTGTGAATGAACGAGATCGTGCAGCGCTTCTGGGGCTTCGACAAATTGATTGGCCCGGTACTGGTCAAGGCGTTGTATTATGTCGGGCTCGTGGTGATCGCGCTCGCTACCTTGTGGGCGATGGCGCAATCCTTCGACGACTTGCGCTATGATGCGCTCGGCGCCGTCGGCCAGTTTCTCAGCGCGCCGCTGGGCGGCGCGGTCGCGCTCGTCTTCTGGCGCTTCGTTTGCGAGATGTCGATTTTGGCGTTCTCGATCCACGACCGGTTGGGCGATATCAAAGACCGCCTCACGCCGCCCCCGCCGCCGGTGAATTACGGCCCGCCCACGCCGGGCCATCCGACGTTTTGAGCGCGCCGCTCGGCCCCGGCGACGGCTGCGCAGCGCTTAAGCCAGCCGAATTTCGCGCAGGCGCTCCATCAGATAATCCTGCGCCGTGATCGGTTCGGGATAGCGGTTCGGCGCATCGGCGCTGATGCAGGAGGGCAGCGTCTTGATGACGTAATCCGGCGCGAAGTGCAGGAAGAACGGGATCGAATAGCGCGGCAGGTGCGCGCGGTCGGCGGCGGGATTGACGACGCGGTGCGTGGTCGAGGGCAGGCGGTGATTGGTCAGCCGCTGCAGCATGTCGCCGATGTTCACCACCACCGCGCCCTCCGGCGGCGCGACGTCGAGCCAGCGGCCGTTGCGGTCGAGCAAT
>CAZMRN010000076.1:0-1006 GCA_964568575.1 uncultured Caulobacteraceae bacterium | reverse complement strand
AATTGCCTTCGCGCACGCCGGCGTCGAAGAAGTCGTCCGGCAGGCCGAGATAGCGCGCGATCGCCGACAGGATGCGCAGGCCGAGCGCGTCGAGCGCGGCGTAAAGCCCAGACAGGTTTTCGCGAAAGCCGGGGATTTCGTCGGGCCAGACATTGTCGGGCATCAGCGCGCGGAACCGGTGGCCGGGCGGCAGGTCGCGCCCGACATGCCAGAATTCCTTGAGATCGACGGCGCTTGCGCCTTTCGCCGCTTCGACCCCGAACGGGGTGTAGCCGCGCTGGCCGCCGCCGCCGGCGATGTGATGGCGCCGTTTCACCGCCTCCGGCAGCGCGAAGAAGGCCTTCACGTCCTCCAGCGCGCGCGCGATCAGCGCGGCGTCCAGGCCGTGATCGGCGACGATGGCGAAGCCGGTGCGGGCGTAGCTTGCGCCGATGGCGGCCGCGAAGGCGTCCTTGTCGTCGTCCAAAAGCCGCATCGAAACGGGGGTGATGGCGCTGAGCATGCCGCCTAGATGGCGCGAATTGCTCGCGCGGAAAAGATGCGGGCGTCTCCTTCTCCCACAAGGGGAGAAGGAGATGCGCCCGCATGCTGCGATTGCGCGCGACTCAGCTATGGTTGCAGGCCGATGCGAAACATAAGGGAGGAGGCGATGGTCCTCTTCGGCGCCCATCATTGGCGCGGCGAGTCCGGCAAGCGCTATCGGTTCAAGACCGCGCTGACCAAGCATGACATTCCCTCGGATTCCGGCGGCGTCTATATCTTCGTGCGTCGCCGCTTCGTGTTCTTTCTCGAGCCGCTCTATGTCGGCAAGGCGGCCAATCTGCGCTCCCGCCTGTGGGGCCATGAGAAATGGCCGCGCGCGTTCTGGTATTACGGCGCGACCGAGCGGCACACGCTGAAGATTTCCGACGAGGGCGATCGCCGCCGCATCGAGGAAGACCTCATCCGCGGCCTCCATCCGCGCATGAACGACGTGATGATCGCGTCCGGCGCCAGCGACGCGCCG
>CAZMRN010000075.1:0-8243 GCA_964568575.1 uncultured Caulobacteraceae bacterium | reverse complement strand
GCCGGGCCGATCGTGGCCGCCGCGCAAACGCGCAACGACGCCGCCGCCGAAGTGCTCGATTTGATGATCGCCGAGTTCGCGCGCCTTGGCGCAGAGCCCGTCGGCGCCGAAGAATTGCGCGCGCGCGCAGCCGGGTTGATCGGCGATTTCGGCCGCGACGTGGAGCCGACGTCGGGCCTCGCGGGGCAGATTTCCGCGCTGTCGCTCTATGGCGCGCCGCTGCAAGGCTTGCAGACCTTCGCGCGCGACGTCGCGGCGGTCACGCCGGAGCAGGTGCAGGCGGCGGGCGCGACGATCTTCGATCCGGCGCGGGCCGACATCGTCATCGCCGGCGACGCCGACGTCTTCTTCGACGCGATCCGCACCCGCCGCCCTGATGTGGAGCGCATCGGCGTCGATGCGCTCAACCTCGATCGCGAATCGCTGCGCTGAGGCGCGGCCCTCCCCTGCGCGAGGGCGGCGCGCCTTACACGAACAGTTTGCGCGCTTGCGCCAGGCGTTCGGCGCCGCGATCGAGCGTGGCGTCCCGTTTGGCGAAGCACAGGCGGATGAAGCGCGTTTCCGGCGCAGCATCGTAGAAGGCCGAGAGCGGGATCGCCGCCACGCCTTCCTCCTTCACCGCGCGAAATGCGAATTGGGCGTCGGTTGCGGCGACGCCGGAGGCGGCGAGATCGACGGTGAGGAAATAGGTTCCCTGCGCCGGCAAGCATCGAAAGCCGGCTTGCGTCAGCCCGTGCGCGAGGCGGTCGCGCGCGCGCTGCAGGTCGGCGCGCATCGCGGTGAAGTAATCGTTCGGCAAGGCCAGGCCGGCGGCGGCGGCGGTCTGCAGATTGGGCGGCGTGGTGAAGGTGAGGAATTGGTGCGCCTTGGCGATCGCTTCGGTGAGCGGCGGGCTCGCGCACACGAAGCCCACCTTCCATCCCGTCATCGCAAACATCTTGCCGGCCGAGCCGATCTTGACGCAGCGCGTGCGCAGGCCGGGCCAGGACAACAAGCTCTTGTGCGCGACGCCGTCGAACGTGACGTGCTCCCACACTTCGTCGGACACGAGAACGACGTCGCGCGCCGCGCACAGCGTCTCGAGATGGCGCGCGTCCTCGTCGTGCAGCAGCGCGCCGGTGGGATTGTGCGGCGTGTTGACGACGATGACGCGCGTGCGGTCGTTCACCACAGCCGCGAGCGCGTCGCGATCGATGCGCCAGGCCGGCGGCGCAAGCGGAACTTCGCGCACCACCGCGCCGGCGCGACGCAGCATCGGCGCGTAGCTGTCATAGCTCGGCGCAAACACGATCGCCTCGTCGCCCGGCGTGAGGAGCGCCAGGAACGCCGCTGCGAGCGCTTCGGTGGCGCCCGACGTGATCGTCACTTCGTGCGTCCAGTCGAGCGCAACGCCCTGGTGCGCCGCGTAATGCGCCGCGACCGCCTCGCGCAAAGACGGCAGGCCGCGCATGGGGGGATATTGGTTCGGCCCCTCGATCAGCGCGCGCGCGGCGATCTCGCGCAAGGCGAGCGGGCCGTCCTCCTCGGGAAAGCCTTTGCCCAGATTGACCGCGCCGGTCTCGCGCGCCAGGGCCGACATGGTTTCGAAGATCGTCGTCGGCAACGCAGCGTAAAGCGGGTTCATCGGGCGTCCATCCGCCGGCGCGCACTGGACGGGCCGACCGCGCCAAGCCTAGCATGGCGCAAACCACATGGGGGAGACGACATGGCGATCGTCAATCGCATCACGCAGATGCTCGGCGTCGCGTATCCGATCGTTCAGGCGCCGATGGGTTGGATCGCGCGCGCGCAGCTCGCCTCTGCGGTGTCGAACGCCGGCGGCATGGGCATCATCGAAACCTCGTCGGGCCAGCTGGAGGAGGTGCGCGCCGAGATCAAGAAGATGCGCACGCTCACCGACAAGCCCTTCGGCGTGAACATCGCGCAGGCCTTCGTGCGTGACCCGGGCATCGCCGATTTCGTCATCGAACAGGGCGTGCGCTTCGTCACCACATCGGCCGGCGATCCGACGAAATATTGCCGCCAATTGAAAAATGCGGGCCTGATCGTCTTTCACGTCGTGCCGACGCTTCAAGCGGCGCTGAAGGCGGTCGACGCCGGGGTCGACGGCCTGGTGGTGGAAGGCGGCGAGGGCGGCGGCTTCAAGAATCCGAGCCCGGTGATGACGATGGTGCTGTTGCCGCAAGTGGCGGAGAAGGTGTCCGTGCCGATCATCGCGGCGGGCGGGATCACGTGCGGGCGCACGATGGCGGCGGCCTTTGCGCTGGGCGCGGAGGGCGTGCAGCTTGGCACGCGCATGGTCAGCGCCGCCGAAAGTCCGGTGCATGAGAATTGGAAGAACGCCATCGTCGCCGCGGACAGCACCGACACGGTCTTCCTCAACCAATTCTCCAAGCCCGCGCTGCGGGCGTTGCGCACGCAGAAGACCACGCAGCTCGAGCGCGCGCTCACGCCCGATTATCAGGGCCCCCCGCCGATGGCGGAGTTCGCCCACGCGCTCGATCTCTATTTCGGTGGCGACATGGAGGCCTCCATCGCGCTCACCGGCCAAGTCGCCGGCCGCATCGACAGCGTCAAGCCCGTGGCGGAGATCATCGGCGAAATGACGGCGGAGTTTCACGCAGTGACGCGGGCGCTCGCGGCGCGGTACGGCTAGGGCGTCGCCGCCCATCAGCGCCAACAAAACAAGCGGACCGATGGGATATCGGCCCGCCTGCTTCGGCTTCGTTCATGCAGCCGCGCAGTGCGCGGCGCATCGATGGAGCGTCAGAGCGCTTGCAGCTGACCGGCGGACATCTTGCCGCTGCGCGCATCCTTCTCGTTTTCGAAGCTGAGCTTTTGGCCCTCATTGAGGGACGTCCAGCCCGCGCGCTCGACGGCGGAGATGTGCACGAACACATCCGGGCCGCCGGTGTCGGGTTGGATGAAGCCATAGCCTTTTTGGCCGTTGAACCACTTCACGGTTCCAGTCGTCATAGTCACACCTTGTAGATCATAAAAAGCATGCCACGCCGATGCGCTGCATGACCAAGCTCGAGGATGGCGGGAGGCAGGTTCGGGCGCGGCGACTTGAAAAGCCGTCAGGCGACGAAAACACCGAACCAAAAACGATTTCGATAAGCGACGGCTACCACGTCGCGCCCGTCGCCGCAAGGAAGCCGTCCAGGATGGGCGAGGCGCGGGCGTCTTGCATACGCGCCGACCCGGCGCAGCCGCCGTGTTTCAAGACGATCGAAACCATAGAAAATTGGCTGGGGTGCTAGGATTCGAACCTAGGAATGGCGGTACCAAAAACCGCTGCCTTACCACTTGGCGACACCCCAAAACCCGCCGCGAGCAACGCCCACGGCGCGAAGGAGCGGCTGTTTAATGCCGCCCGGCGCGTGATGCAACTCGCCCGCGCCGGGTGCGTTGCGCGCCCGTGTCGGCCCCTGTATAAGCGCGCCCTCGTCGGAGCATAGCTCAGCCTGGTAGAGCACCACGTTCGGGACGTGGGGGTCGTAAGTTCGAATCTTGCTGCTCCGACCATTTCAGCCGCCAGGGTCGTCTTCATCGGCCGGCTCGCCGCTTGGCCAGACCGCCGCAAGGTCGCGCGCGCCATGGATGAATCGCAAATGCCGCACTACGGCTTCGTCATAACGGTAGAATATAAGGTACTTGAACCGCCTGAGCGGGAATGACCGCACGCCCTCGCCGAGCTCGGGCCGCTGCGACCCGACGCCAGGGTTTTCCGCGAGGAGGGCGACCATCCGATCGAGGTCGTCGAGCAGGCGATCGGCAGCGGCGTCGCTGCGGCGCGCGACGTACGCATAGGCGTGCGCCGCGTCGCGCAAAAAAAGGCGCGCTCGCGCAGCGCGCGCCGCATCAGGGGGGCACGCCCCCTGCAGCGGCCTTCGCCGCGCGACGGACTTCGTCGGCGCTCCACGGCGCGTAATCGCCGCTCGCCTCCGCCTCGTCGATCAGCGCCCTGAGCGCGGCGATTTTTTCGGCGCGCTCCTGGTCGCGGCGGATCAGGTCGCGGATATAATCGCTGACATTGGCGTAGCGGCCGCCCGCCGCCTGCTCCTCCGCCCAGACTTTCAACGCCTCGGGCAGGGACACGTTCATCGTCGCCATCGCGGCCTCCTGATGACAAACCTTGCCATAAACCGGGCCCTCACGCCACGCCTGCGAAGAAATCCCGCCCGGCGCCTTGCGCCCACCGGGCGACGCCTTATCATTTATCGATAAATCTTGGCCTTCCCAGGGTGGGGCAGGGCGGGGTTTGCGGGTGGAGCGCAGCGTGAAGCAATTCCTCATCACCGTGGCAGGCGTCCTGGCGGGCCTGATCCTGTTCCTGGTCATCGGCCCGATCGTCCTGGTGTGGGCCATCACGTCCTCCATGAACGCCGCCCCCGCTGTGCCCAGCGCGATGGTGCTCGCGCTCGACCTGCGCGAGGAGATGACCGACCAGCGCCCGCAGAACCCGCTCGCCGCCCTCGGCGCGGGGCCCAGCCTGCTCGACGTGGTGCGCAAGCTCGACGCGGCCGCCACAGACGACCGGGTGAAGGGCGTCTATATCCGCGCCAACACCGACGGGACCTCGCCGGCCCACGCCGAGGAAATCCGCGACGCGCTGGCTCGGGTGCGCGCAGCGGGCAAGTTCGTGATCGCCCATATTCAGGGCGACGGGGTGCGCCTGTCGATGGCCGGCTACGCCGCCGTCGCCGGCGCCGACGCGCTGTATCTGCAGGGCTCCAGCGAGTTCATGCCGATGGGCCTCGCGGCGGAGGCCTCGTTCTTCGCCGACACGCTGCGCCGCTTCCGCATGCAGCCGCAATTCGAGGCGCGCGAAGAATACAAGACCGCCGCCAACACCATCACCGAGGCGGGGTACACGCCCGCCCACCGCGAGGAGACGCTGAGCCTCATGAACGGCGTCTATGACAACATGGTCGCCCACATCGCCGCCGATCGCGAGATCACGCCGCAGGCCGTGCGCGCCGCGATCGAGGCCTCGCCCTACACCGCTGAGCGCGCCAAGGACTTGAAACTGATCGACGAGGTCGGACGCCCCGAGGACGCCGAACGCGCAGCGCTTGCCCGCGCCGGGGCCGGCGCAGAGCTCGTCGACCTCGCCGCCTACCATCCGCGCCCGACCAGCGGCGGGGCGGTGATCGCGGTCGTCGGCGGCGAGGGCGTGATCGCCTCCGGCGTGCCGGACGGGTCGCCCTTCGCCGACGAGCAGGCGATGAATTCCGACGAGATCGCGCGCGCGCTGCTCGATGCGGGCGAGGACGAGGACGTCACGGCGATCATCTTCCGCGTCTCCAGCCCCGGCGGATCGGTGGTCGCGTCCGACCAGATCCTGCACGCGCTGCGCACCGTGCGCGAGAACGGCAAGCGCGTGGTGATCTCGATGGGCGATGTCGCGGCTTCCGGCGGCTATTACGTCGCCGCCGAGGCCGATGAGATCGTCGCCTCCCCGTCCACCATCACCGGCTCGATCGGCGTCATCGGCGGCAAGATCGTGCTGGGCGAGGCGCTTGAGCATTATTTCAGCGTGCGCACCGAAGCCCTGACCGTGGGCTCGCCGCTGGTCACCATGTTCAGCGCCGACCAGCCCTTCACCAATGAAGGCCGCGCGGCGTTCGCCGGCTTCGTCGACCGCGCCTATCAGGAATTCCTGCAGCGCGTGGCGACCGGCCGGCGCCTCACCGTAGCGCAGGTGCGCGAAATCGCGCGCGGACGCGTGTGGACCGGCGCCCAGGCCAAGGAACGCGGCCTCGTCGATCACCTCGGCGGTTTCCAGACCGCCCTGGCGCGCGCACGCGCGCTCGCCGGGATCGAGGAAAACGCGGCCGTGCAGCTGCGCACCTTCCCCGCCGAACGCAGCCCGATCGAGCAATTGCAGGAGCTGCTCGGCGCCTCCTCGTCGCAAACCCAGGCGCTGGCGCTCATGAGCCGCGTGATCGGCGACGACGCCGCGGCCGCGGCGCTGCTCGCCGCCCTGCAACGCCGTGAAGCCGCTGTCCGCGCTGAAGCGGACGCCGTGCGCATTCGCTGAAGGTCGCCGCGCGCCCGCACCTCAACCGCTCGGCCCCGGCGAAAGCCGGGGCCCAAGGCTGCGCCTAGCTGCCGCTGGGCCAGCAGGCCTGCGCCACCTGCCAGATCTTTTCGCCCGCGCCGCTGGCGAAGGTGTGGGTGGCCGAGCCGGCGGTGAGACGCACCGTTCCATCGGTCGCGGGATAGGCGCCGAGATTGGGCGGGCGGCGCGGCAGGCGCACGGTCAAGGCGGGGCGCCCGTCAGGCCCCGTGCCGCGCGCGGCGGGCACGCGGATCGATTCCTGACGGATCGCGAAATCGACCTGCGCGGCGTTGGCGCGCGCCAGCGTGTAGTCGGCGATGACCATCTCGCCGTCCGGCGCGCGGCAGGTGATGGCGACCGTGTCGCCGCCGCCGGCTTGGGTCTGGACCGCCGAGGCGACCCCGGTCGCGGCGTCGTAATCGAAGCGCCAGCCGCCGGTGGAGACGCTGGAGGTTGCGGTCGGTTCGGGCGCGCTGGCGCAGGAGGCGAGTATCGCCAGGGCCGCGAGCGCGGCGGAAACGCGGATCATGTCACTCTCCTTTGAACTGGGCGGCCCGCTTCTCCAGGATCGCGGCGACGCCCTCTTCGTGGTCGGCGGTGTGGTGCATCAGGGCCTGGCCGGCGGCGGAAAACTCCAGGATGGCGTCATAGGTCGTGTTCTGGCCTTGCTTGAGCAGCGTCTTGGCGAGGCGCAGCGCCTGCGGCGGCTGGGCGGCGATGCGCTGGGCCAGCGCCAGCGCCTCCGGCATCAGCGCGTCCCCTGGGACGACCCGCGACACCAGCCCCCACGCCTCCGCCGTGCGCGCATCGATGACGTCTCCGGTGAACAGCAATTCGGCCGCCCGCGACATCCCGATCGCGCGCGGCAGGAGCCAAGCGCCGCCGTCGCCCGGGATCAACCCAAGTTTCAGAAAGGTGACGCCGAACTTCGCCGTTTCGGAGGCGATGCGGATGTCGCCCATGCAGGCGACGTCGCAGCCGAGCCCGATGGCCGGGCCGTTCACCGCCGAGATCAGCGGAATCTCCAGCCCATATAAGGCGCGCGCGATGCGGTGGATGTTGTTGCGATAGGCCTCGCGGATTTCGGCCGGCGATCCGGCGAAGGCGCCCTGGCGCTCCTTCATCGCCTTGACGTTGCCGCCCGCGGAAAAGGCGCGCCCGGAACCGGTGAGGATCGCGCAGCGCACGCTGCGGTCGGCGTTGAGCGCCGCGCACGCGGCGGCGAACGCATCGCCGTCGCCCAATTCGCCGAGCGCGTTCATCGCGTCCGGGCGCATCATGGTGAGGATCGCGACGGGGCCGTCGCGGGTGACGTTCAGAAGGTCGGCCATGGCGCTCTCCGGCGTGCGCAGTGTGTGTGCGCGCGCGTTCTAGCAAGCCGTTAAAAAAAGCGCGAACGGCCGCCCCCATCGACCGGCTTCGCCGGCCGCTTCCCCCGCAAGCGGGGGAAGAAAAAGCATCGTTTGCTCACCCGCGTGCGGGGGAGCTGGTCGCGAAGCGGTCTGAGGGGGCGACGCGCACCATCGCTATCCTGGCCCGCGGCGCCGCGGCCGGTGGACAAGTCGAGCGACGCCGAACAGGGTGCGCGGCGGATTCTGGCGGGGCGGCGCGACAGCATGAACGATACGGGCCCGGCACCGCAGCGCTTCGGGCCCGCCCTCCTGGCCGCGTCGCGCATCTGGGTGCAGCTGGTCAACGCCGCGGTGCTGTTCGCGGTGACGCTGGCGCTCGACCCTGAGCGCTTCGGCGCGTTCATGATCGCAGCCTCGGCGCAGGCGGCGCTGGCCGTGCTCGTCGGCCACGGCGTTTACGAATACGTCATGAAGGAGCGCGACCGCGCGCAGGTGGCGGAGACCGCCTTCGCCTTCAACATCGCCAGCGCGTGCGCCGCGGCGCTCCTGGCGCTGGCGCTGTCGTTCGCGCTGACGCAGATCCTCGACAGCCCCAGCATCGGCGCGCTGTTGCGCTGGTTGGCGCCGATTTTCTTCGTCTCCGCGCTCACCGTGTTCATGGAAAGCGTGATGATCCGCGATGGGCGCATGAGCGCGGTGGCGGTGTGCACGATGATCGCCGACGGCGTGGGGCTTGCGGTCGCGCTGTCGGGTTTGGCGATGGGCGCGGGCGTGTATGCGCTGGTGCTGCAGCGCGCCGGGCGCGAGATTACGCTGGCGGCGCT
>CAZMRN010000074.1:0-8244 GCA_964568575.1 uncultured Caulobacteraceae bacterium | reverse complement strand
TACACTCTTTCTCACTCAGCTTCGACCTTCGCCGACCGCACCCTGTCAGGCGCCGGGATCGGCGCGGGCGTCGGCGTGGTGGCCGGGCCGATCGGGGTCGGCACGGGTGCGGTCGTCGGCGGCGCGGTGGGCGCGCTGACCCCGGAAAAGAACCTCAATCTCGGCCGGCCGATTTGGAACCGCTGAGCCGGCCCTTCCCGCCGGCGCGCCTTTCGCCTATCTGAGCGCGCGATCGGCGCCCGTCTGTGCTGCGGGAGGGCCACGGAGACCGCGCATGCCTGCGCTCGAATTCAGCCGTCGCTATGCGATGGCGCATCGGCTGATCGCCGACCCGCACTCCAAGTGCGCTACGCCGCACGGCCACAATGAGATCGTCACCGTGCGGCTCGCCGCGACGGCGCCGCTCATCGTCGGCGGCGCCAATCACCTCGCCCGCTTCGAGGATGTGAAGGGCCGCTGGCACGCCTGGATCGACGGCCATGTCGACCACGCCTTGCAGCTCGGCGAGGCCGACCCGCTGATCGGTTACTTCCGGGCGCACGAGCCTGCGCGCCTGGCGCGCCTTCTGGTGACCCCCGGCGACCCGACCACGGAAATCCTCGCGGCCTGCTTCTTTCTGAAGCTTGAAACCTTCCTCGCCGCCGATGGGCTGCCGTTCGCCGTCGAAACCGTGCGCGTGGAGGAAACGCCGACCAATGCGGTGATCGCTTCGCGCGCCGACGCCGAAGCGCTGACGTGCGCGCTGCCGGAGGATGCATGGCCGCGCCGCGCCGACATGAGCATCAATGATTTCGCCCCCACGCGGAGCCCTGCTCACGCCATCTTGTAGCGCACCGGCATCGTCTTCAGCCCCGAGACGAAATTCGAGCGCGTGTTTTTCGGCTCGCCCGTCAGCTCGATGCTGTGCAGGCGCGGCAACAATTCCTGGAACAGCGCGCGGATCTCCATGCGCGCGAGGTGCATGCCGAGGCACAGATGCACGCCGTGGCCGAAGGCCACCTGCTTTTGCACCTGGCGATCGACGCGGAACTTGAAGGGGTCTTCGAACACCTCCTCATCGCGATTGCCGCTCCAGTAGAACAGCGTCAGCCCGTCCCCGGCTTTGATCGTCTTGTCGCGGAGCACGTAGTCTTGCGTTGCGGTGCGCATGAAATGCTTCACCGGCGTCACCCAGCGCACCATCTCCTCCACCGCATTGGGCAGAAGCGACAGATCGCCCTTCAGCTTCGCCATCTGCTCGGGATTGCGGATGAGCTGCAAAAGGCCGCCCGAAGCGGTGGAGCTCGTGGTGTCATGCCCGGCTGTGGCGATGATGACGTAATAGCTCATCGCCTCGCGCTCGCCGATGGGCGCGCCGTCAATCATGCCATTGGCGATGATCGAGGCGACGTCGTCCTTCGGGTTGGCGCGGCGATCGGCGGTGAGCGCGCCGAAATACTGGAACAGCACTTGCGCGGTCTGGAACAGATCGACCGTCTCGACCTCGCCGTTCCAGCTGCCGTCGGCGCTTTTGCGGGCGCGCTGGCTTTCGGCGACGACATCGGGATCGCCGACGCCGAAAATCTCCTGCGTCAATTGCAGCATGATCGGCTCGTCCGATTTCGGAACGCCGAGGATCTCCATGATCACGCGCAGCGGATACCAGACGGCCACCTCCTTTACGAAATCGCATTCCGACCCGAGCTCGACCATGCGGTCGACATGCTCTTTCGCGATCTGGGCGACGCGGGCTTCCAGCTTCTTCAGGTTCGGCGGCATGAACCAGGATTGCGTCAGCGTGCGCAGCTTCATGTGCACGGGATCGTCGAGATCGACGAGCGTGCGGAACAGGTGGGTGTCGCCGGTGACGGACTTCACCCATTCCTCGCCCTCGATCGGCGACAGATAGGTGCGCTGGCTGTTGATGAAGATGTCGGATCGTTTCTCGATTTCGAGAATATCGGCATGCTTGACGATCGCCCAGAACGGGCGAAACCCGGCAGGCTGCATCCAGCGCACGGGATCGTCGCGCCGCAGCGTGGCGTAGAGCGCGTGCACCTCGTTCTCGTCGGCCATCACGTCGGGATTGACGATGGCGTCGTCGATCCGCTCGCGCGTGTAGCCCGGAAATTTCTGCATCGCCGCAGCGCTCATGGCCCGCTCCCTGATGGTTTGTCGAACCCTATCGCGAAATGACGCTGGCGTCAGCGGCGCCGCAGCGTGAGCCTCACCCCGCCGGAAACGCCAACCCCGCCACCCACGGCGCGGCGAGCGCAGCAGCGATCAGGATTTCAAACGCGGTGGACGCGCGGTTGAACGGCGTGTCGGCCTTGTCCAACGCCATCGCGACGAGGCGGCCGAAGGCCGTCCCGCCCCAGGCGGCGGACAACGCGCCGACCGCGCCGCCGGCGATCACCGCCGTCACGTCGTTCCCGGACAGGATCGTGCGGGCCACGAAATAGAATGCGAAGGCATGCGCGAACAGGAACAAGCCGCCGAACGTGGCGCGGAATTCCGCGAACCCGCCGGGGCGTTCCGCCTCGGCCTGCAACCGAAGGAGTTTCGCCGCCCAGTGCGGATCGGTCAGGCCTTTGAGGCCGACGCCCGCGCCGATCAGCAGCGCCAGCGCCGCCGCGATCCATGCGATCGACATCTGAGCCGCCTACGCCGTTTGACGGGGAAGCGCGAACACATCGCGCGTGATCCCGTCGGGAAACGTTTCGCGCGCAATGACGGCGCCGCCGAGCGCTTCCGCAAGCCCACGCGCAGCAGCGTTGTCGTCGTTCATGTGCGTCTCCACCAAAGGCCACTTGAGCACGTCGTAGCCGAACGCCACGACAGCGCGGGAGGCCTCGAGCGCATATCCCTTCCGCCGCGCTTGCGGCATGATCCGCCAGGTCAATTCGGAACGGGGCGCGCCTTCCGGCCAATAGAGCCCACACGATCCCACCATTGCGCCGTCGTCGCGCCGTCGGATCGACCACATGCCGAAGCCGCGCAACGACCAATGTCCGATGTCCAGCGCGAGTTTGCGCCATGCGAGCGCAGCGCTAAGCGGGCCGCCATAAGGTCCCGACGCCTCCACATCGGCGAAGAACGCACCATAGGCGGCGAAATCGTCTGCGCATGGCGCCATGAGGCGCAGCCGTGCGGTCTGCAGCGCTGGCGGCGTCATCGCGCGCCTGCGCGCCACTGCAGCGCGATCTCACACGCCACCAACGGAATGATCCACGCAGCCCAGATGATTCCTACGATCGTGGCGGGATCCGCCTCCGGCAGCGTGCGCATCACGATGCGGCAGAACACGAACGTCCAGGTGAGCACATAGGACCGGACCATCCAGTCGCGATGCTGATCGAAACGTCGGTTGCGCGCCGCGCGATAACCCATCGCCGCCACGGCGAGCCATGTCGCGGCCAAGACGCCTGTGGCGAGCCCCACGCCCGGAAGCGGATGCGGCTCCGAGATCGACAAGGCTAGTCCGAGGCCGGCGCCGACGCCGCCGGCGACAAGATAGGCGCGCCCAAGCCAGCGGTGCCATCGCCCGATGCGGCGCGCCGCAGCAAATGACAGCGCAGCCGCCCCGGCGAACAGCATCGCGGTGCCGCCGAGCGCATGCATATAGACCGAAGCGAAATGCCCTGCGTGGTGGCTCGCCGCCGCGCCGCGCAGCACCGGCCAGACAACCAGCGCCCAGACATAAAGCCCCGAGGCGACCGCCGCGGCGATCAGCAGCGCGCCGAGACGGTCCGTCCTGCGGACGGTTTCCGTCTCGGCGCCGCCGATGCTCACCGGATGCCCGGCACGTGCAGACGGCCCTCTTCTTCCGTCTTGCGGCGCATCTCTTCGCCGGCGTGCTTGCCGAGTTCGAGGCGCGCGATGGTGCGGGCGTGGACTTCATCCGGCCCGTCCGCCAGGCGCAGCGTGCGCTGGTGCGCATAGGCTGAAGCGAGGCCGTAATCGGTCGTGACGCCGCCGCCGCCATGCGCCTGGATCGCGTCGTCGATGATCTTCAGCGCCATGTTCGGCGCCTGCACCTTGATCATGGCGATCTCGGCGCGGGCGACCTTATTGCCCACAGTGTCCATCATGTAGGCGGCCTTCAAGCACAAAAGGCGCGTCATCTCGATGTCGATGCGCGCGCGCGCGATGCGCTCCTCCCACACGGAATGCTCGGCGACGAGCTTGCCGAAGGCGCGGCGCGATTGCAGGCGCTTGCACATCTTTTCGAGCGCCACTTCCGCCACGCCGATGGTGCGCATGCAATGATGGATGCGGCCCGGCCCCAGACGCCCTTGCGCGATCTCGAAACCTTTGCCCTCGCCCCAAACGATATTCTCCGCCGGGACGCGGACGTTTTCGAGCACCACTTCGGCGTGGCCGTGCGGCGCGTCGTCATAGCCGAAAACCGGCAGCATGCGCACGATCTTGATGCCCTTGGCGTCGAGCGGAACGAGGATTTGGCTTTGCTGCGTGTAGGTGCGCTCGCCCGGATTGGTCTTGCCCATGACGATGGCGACCTTGCAGCGCGGATCGCCCACGCCGGAGGACCACCATTTGCGGCCGTTGATCACGTAATGATCGCCGTCGCGCTCGATGCGGGTTTCGATGTTCGTGGCGTCCGACGAGGCGACCTGCGGCTCCGTCATCAGGAAGGCGGAGCGGATCTCGCCGTTCATCAGCGGGCGCAGCCACTGCTCCTTCTGGGCGCGGGTGCCGTAGCGGTGCAGCACCTCCATGTTGCCGGTGTCCGGCGCCGAGCAATTGAACACTTCCGACGCAAAGCCGACGCGACCCAGCAATTCCGCGATCGCAGCGTAGGTCACGTTCGACAGGCCGGGCCCTTCGAACTCGAAAGTGTCGTCGACATGCGCTGCGCCATGCGAGGGCGGCATGAACATGTTCCACAGCCCGGCCGCTTTGGCCTTTTTCTTCAGGTCCTCGACGATCGGGATGACCTTCCAGCGCTCGCCCTCTTCGTCCTGCTTCTGATAGGTCGGAATGGCCGGGATGATGTGCTCATCCATGAAGCGCTTGACGCGGTCGATCCACTGCTTGGTTTCTTCGGTATGTTCGAAAATCATGGCTTCCTCCCGTGGCGCCGGCGCTTTCTTCGTCAATCCTGACCAGATTAAACGGGGCGCCGGCCTGGAGCAATGCGACGCGGGGGAATGACTTGAATTTACGGACGGAAACGCTCGAAGGCTGGGGCGTGCGGCTGGCCCCGCTGGAGGCGGCGCACCGGGCGCCGCTGCGTGAAGCGGCCGCCGATCCTGCGCTGTGGGCGCATTGGCCGCGTCCAATGGCCGATTGGGACGCCGCGTTCGATTGGCTGTGCGCGGAGGTCGCCGCGGGGCGCTTCATCGCCTTCACCGTCTGCGCGCCGGCGCCCGTCGGCCAGACCTGCTATCTCAACAGCCGACCCGAGCACGCCGGCGTCGAGATCGGCCACACCTGGTACGCCGCCGATGCGCAGGGCGGCCGCGTCAATCCCGCGTGCAAACTGCTCCTGATGGACCACGCCTTCGCCTGCGGCGCCGAGCGCGTCGAACTCAAGACGGACGCACGCAACGCCCGCTCCCGCGCCGCGATCCTCAAAATGGGCGCGACGTTCGAGGGGATATTCCGCCGCCACATGCGCCGGCCCGACGGCGCCTGGCGCGACACGGCCTGGTATTCGGTGATCCGCGAGGATTGGCCGGCGGTCCGCGCGGGATTGGCGGCGCGCCTTTCGGCTTGACGCTGGGGCGGCGCCGCAAGAAACTTGCATATACAGAGATTGGAGGCGCGCATGGCGATGGTGAAGGGCGCAGCGCTCGTCGTCGGCGCCGGCGACGATCTCGGCGGCGCGATCGCCATGGCCTTCGCACGCGAAGGCTATGCGGCCTGCGTCACGCGCCGTCCGCGTCATGGCGACAAGCTCGACGCGCTCGCCCAGCGCATCCGCGACGCCGGGCACGTCGCCCACGCCTATGGCGTCGATGCGCGCGAGGAGGACGACACCGTCAAGCTGATCGAAACGATCGAGCGCGACGTCGCCCCGCTCGAGGTCGCCGTCTTCAATATCGGCGCAAACGTGCGCTTCGCGGCGACCGAAACAACCGCGCAGGTCTATCGCAAAGTCTGGGAGATGGCCGCCTTCGCCGGCTTCCTGATGGGGCGAGAGGTCGCCAAGCGCATGTTGGCGCGCGGACGCGGCACGATCCTGTTCACCGGCGCCACCGCCAGCGTGCGCGGGCGCGACGGCTTCTCCGCTTTCGCCGGCGCCAAGCATGCGCTGCGCGCGCTGGCGCAAAGCATGGCGCGCGAGCTGGGGCCGCAAGGCGTCCATGTCGCGCATGTCGTGATCGACGGCGCGATCGATTCCAATTTCATTCGCGAGATGATGCCCGACGTCGATGAAAAGCGCGCTCGCGACGCCATCCTGTCGCCTGCCGCCATCGCTGAGAATTATGTCTGGCTGCACAAACAGCATCGCTCCGCCTGGACTCACGAAATGGATCTGCGGCCCTGGAGCGAAGCGTGGTGACGTCTCCTTCTCTCACAATGGGAGAAGGATTTATTGGGGCCGTTGAACCATGACCAAAACCATCGACTTCATCTTCGATTTCGGCAGCCCCAACGCCTATCTCGCGCACTTTGTACTGAAGGACATCGCCGCGCGCCGCGGCGCCGCGATCAACCGCATCCCGTGCCTGCTCGGCGGCATCTTCAAGGCGACAGGCAATCAGGCGCCGATGATCGCCTTCGCCAACGTCAAGGGAAAGCGCGAATACGAAGCGTTGGAGATGACGCGCTTCATCGCGCGCCACAAGCTCGACCGGTTTCGCCTCAACCCGCATTTTCCGGTCAACACGCTCACCATCATGCGCGGCCTCGTCGCCGCCGAGATGGACGATGTGGGCGAGCCTTATGTCGAGACCGTGCTCGCCGCGATGTGGGAGCGCGGGCTGAAGATGGACGATCCCGCCGTGATCAAGGCGACGCTCGACGAAGCGGGCCTTTCGGGCGAACGCCTGCTCGCGCGCGCCGGCGCCGACGACGTCAAGGCGAAGCTCGCCGCCAACACGCAAGCGGCGGTCGATCGCGGCGTGTTCGGCATCCCGACCTTTTTCGTCGGCGATGAAATGTTCTTCGGCAAGGAGCGGCTTGGGCAGGTGGAGGAGTTGCTGGCCTGAGCCCGGTTGCACTTGAGCAGACCCGCGCTGCTCGGCCGTCGCGCAGGCGAAGGCCCATCGCGATTGGAAGATTTACGAAGCAAAGAAATGGGTCCTCGCCTTCGCGAGGACCGAGCGTTTAGCGCATCGCGCAACGAACACGCCTGTCATCCCGGCTAGAGCGCAGCGCGTGCCGGGATGACAGGAAAGCTTACGCCATTTCGCCAAACCCCGCGCCCGCCTCGCCGGGCTTCAGACGCAACAGGCGCGAATCCGCCACCGCCGCGGTGCGATGCTTGACCACCTCGCGATAATCGGGATCGCGGATCATGTCGATGAAAGCCTGCGCGCTTGGGTATTCGGCGATGAAGGCGATATCCCAGGCCTCTTCCTGCGGGCCGGTCAGCATGAAATCCGGCCTGCCGATCCAGATTTGCCGGCCGCCGACGCGACGAAAAATCGGCTCGCTCTCGCGGCCATAGGCCCGATACGCCTCGCGGCCGCTCGCTTCGCGCCCGTCCTCGTACGCCGCGCGCTCGCGCAGGCGCACGAGATTGAGCATATGGATCGGCTCATCCAGCGGAAGGTTGCGAAACGCCGCAAACGTTTCGCGATCGGGATTGACGTGGCCGCTCACTCGGCGGCCTTGCGCGCGGCGCGATGGTCGGCCATGCGCTGATCGTGGGCGGCCTCCATCTCGGCGAATTGCTTTCTCCGCGGGCCGAGATAGCCGAACAGATAAGCCCCCACTTTGCGCATCTGGATCTCTTCCGAGCCTTCGGTGATGCGGTAGCGGCGATGGTGGCGATAGATGTGCTCGAACGGCTTGTGGCGCGAATAGCCGATGCCGCCGTGTACTTGCATGGCGCGGTCGGCGGCCTCGCAGCAGAGCCGGTTCGCCCAATAATTGCACATCGAAACTTTGTCCGAGAGTTCGTGCTCGATCTGCTTGTGCGGCATGCGATCCATTTCCCACGCGGTCTTGCGGATCAGCAGACGCAGCATCTCGGCTTGTGTCGCGAGTTCGATGAGCGGCCATTGGATCGCCTGGTTCTCGGAGAGCATGACCTCGGCCGTCTGCCTGGCGCGCAATAGCGGGCTGGTGAGC
>CAZMRN010000073.1:0-8299 GCA_964568575.1 uncultured Caulobacteraceae bacterium | reverse complement strand
GAGCTGCGGCGCCGCGCGCGGCGGGGCGATCGGCGCAGCGGCCGCCACCTCCGACACCGGCGCGCCGGTGCGGTTGGCGCGGGTGTAGACGGTAATGCCGCCATGCGGGGTCACCCGCAGCATCACCCCGCCGTCCTCGGTGCGGTAGATTTCGTCGCCGCGGGTGCCGGCCACCGGGCGCAGCACATGCACCTCCGGATCGCCTTCGAACTGCACCAGGGCGGCGCGGCCGCCGGAGCGGTCGAACACAAAGCGGACAGCCCCGTCCGGCGTGGCGTAGCGGGCGGCGCGGACGTCATTGCGCATCAGACCCTGCAGAAGCGGCGAGGCGCTCTGCTGCTGGGCGTTGGCGTTCTGGGCGCCGACCGCGCTGAGGCCGAGGGCGGCCGCCATGGCGCCGACGGCCTTGAGGGGATGGGTGCGGGCGACTCGGGCGCTCATGAAGGCCGCGTCATGCCGCCCGAGTCGGGCGCTTTTGCGGCGCGTAGCAGCCATTTCGCATCAGTGTGGCGCCCAAATCACGGCCTTATGGCGCGGCCCCGGGCGGCGGCGCCGCCGCCTGACCGGCTTTGAGGGTCTGGATCTCGGTCCGCAGCGCGGCGAGTTCATCGAGGATGCGGCGCTGCACGGCGGCGGCGTCCTCTTGGGCGGAGGCCAGATCGCCGACGCCGACCTCGATGTCGGCCACGTCCTCGCGGATTTCCTGGGTGACCACGTCGCGCGTGGCCTGCACCGCATCGACGATCACCCCGATGAACAGGTTCAGCACCGCGAAGGCGGCAATCACGGTGAAGCCGATCAGAAACGCCCAGGCGAAGGGATATTGCGCGTCGAGCCGCACGACCGTGTCGCCCCAGCCGTCGAACTGGGTCAGCGCGAACAGCGATAGCGCGCTCTGGCCAAGATTGCCGAACCCTTCCGCCTCGCGGAACAGCGTCGTGGCCATCACCGCGCCGATGTAAAACACCACGCCCAGCACGGCCATCGTGGCCAGGATGCCGGGCATCGCGCCGAACAGCGCCTCGACCACGCGCCGCATCTGCGGCACCGCGCTGATCAGGCGGAACACGCGAACGACGCGCAGCGTCCGCAGCGCTGAGATCGCGGGATTGGTGGCGACATAGGCGATGCCCACGACCAGCACGTCGAACCAGTTCCAGCCGTTGGATAAATAGCGGCGCGGCCCTTGCGCCAAGAATTCCAGCACCAGCTCGATGGTGAAAATGGTCAGGAAGATCGTGTCGGCCTGCTCGATCAGGCCGTGCCATGGATTGGCCTCGCCGAAATGGGCGTCGACGCCGAGCGCCACCGCGTTGAGGATGATGCACAGCAGGATGAAGTTTTGGAACAGCCAGCTCTCGGTGATCACGGCGATGAACCGCAATCCGCCCGGTTGTCGCGCCGCCGCCTTGGCTTGGACCATGATCGCCCGCTCCCGCATGCTGCGACGCCCTCACGCCGCAGCAGCACTCCTACCGCACCCGTTCGCAGGCGCAATGTTCCGTTAAGGAGAATGAATGCGGCGGGGCCTAGCCGACCGGCGCGGTCGCCGCGGCCTGCGCCGATTGCGTGTCCGCGGGGCGATCAAGGATGAAGCCGCGAACATTGTAGGTGCGCGCGCCCCAATGGCCGCCGGGCACGTGCCAGACCTGGACTTGGCTCCAATCGCCGGCGGCCGACACGTCGCGCACCGGCACGCCGCGGGTGATTTCGCCGCGATTGAGCCAATTGGCGTGGTCGACCAGGATCATCCGTTCCGAGACGATCTCGCGCACGACCGCGACATGGCCGCGATTGGGGTTGTTGAAGCCGCGCATCACGATCACGGCGCCTTCTTCCGGCGCGCGGCCGCGCGCATAGCGGCCGGCCGCCTGCGCCCACCAAGTCGACGCGTCGCCGTAGATGGAAACGCCGGACGCTTCGCGCGCGAACGGCACGCATTGCAGGCGGGGCCCCGCGGCGTTGAGCGACGGCGCCGGCTCGAACGCGGAATCAGGGAGGCGCGCGAACGCGCTCGGCGGCGCGACGGCGTAGGGCGACGGCTCGCCCGGCGCGACTTCGGTCGCGGATGCGTCGATCGAGAACGGCGTCACCGCCAGCGCCTCGGCCCCCGACGGGGCCCCGGCGGCCAGCGCAGTCGCTGCGATGACGAATGAACGCATGAGAAACCTAAACAAGGTTGATCCTTGTGAACCCTAAAAAGATCGCGGGTGGTTAAAGTATGCTTAAGGCGAAGACAATCTAGCCGATGACTATAGTTAACAGGCGCGTGGTTGAACTGGTTAATTTGAGTAGAGTGTGGCGTCTGTGTTTACAAACCTTGCAGTCTTGTCATGAAACGGCGTCGGCCCAGGCGGGTCTCGGCAGGATGAAGCCGTGCGCGGGATAGCGCCGCGCGCCCCAGGCCCCCGTCGGAATGTGCCAGACCCGCACTTCGCTCCAGTCATTGTCCGGCGACACGTCGATCACCGGCACCCGCACCATGACTTCGCCCGTGTTCAGCCAATTGGCCTGGTCGATGCGGATTTCGCGCGCCGAGATCACTGCGGTCACCACCGCGACATGGCCGCGGTTTGGCCCGGCATAGGAATGCAGCACCAGAACCGCCCCCGGCTCCGGCGTGCGCGAGCGGGCGTAGCGCCCCTCGGCCTGCGCCCACCAGGTGTGGGCGTCGCCCCAGATCGCCACGCCGGAGACCTCGCGCGCGAAGGGGACGCATTGCAGCGGCGGCCGGTCGCGCAAAATGCGCGGCGCGTCTTCCGGATCGAGGCGTGGCCCCGGCTGGATCGGTCCGATGGGCGGCCCGCCGGCCATGGGCGGAGGATAGGCGTATGGCGTGGTGGCGCAGGCGGCGAGCGCGGCCAGCGCGGCGCAGGCGGCGGCGGTGCGGACGGTGTGGCGCAGCATCGGAGGGCCCCGGCGACGAGAAGCGTCATGCCTAGCCCATCACCCCAAACGCTGCGTGAATGACGAAAGAGTCAGGCGCGCGCGGCCGCAGCGCCTGCCTCGACCTGCGCCGGCGGGCCCGAGAGATCGCCCGCCATGCTCAGCAGCACCGACAAAGCCGTAATCACCAGAGACAGCGCAATTGTCCGCATCCTTCAGCCTCCCGCGGCCGAGCATGAGGCGAGTCGCGCGCACGTCGAATGGCGAGACCAAAGGCCGTTCAGGCGGCCGCCGCGCGCCGGGGATCGTAGGCCAGGATCGGCGACAGCCAGCGCTCGGCGGTCTCAAGGCTCCAGCCTTTGCGCCGCGCATAATCGGCGGCCTGGTCGCGCTCGATCCGGCCGACGCCAAAATACGCAGCCTCCGGGTGCGCGAAATAGAGCCCCGACACCGACGCCGCAGGCAGCATAGCCAGGCTCTCGGTGAGGTCCATGCCCGCCAGCGCGCGCGCATCCAGGAGATCGAATAGCGTCGTCTTTTCGGTGTGGTCGGGCTGGGCGGGATAGCCTGGCGCGGGCCGGATGCCGCGATATTTTTCCCCGATCATGGCGGCGACGTCGATATCCTCGCCCGCCGCATAGCCCCACAGGTCGCGCCGCACGCGCGCGTGCAGATATTCAGCGAACGCCTCGGCGAAGCGGTCGGCCAGCGCCTTGACCATGATCGCGCCGTAATCGTCGTTGGCCTGGCGGAACCGTTCGCTCACCGCCTCGTCGCCGACGCCGGCGGTGACCGCGAAGGCGCCGAGATAATCGGCGACGCCCTGCGGCGCGATGAAATCGGCGAGCGCGAAATTCGGCTTGCCGGCGCCTTTGTCCATCTGCTGACGCAGCGTGTGCAGGCGGGGGCGCACATCGGTGCGCGTCCCATCGCGCCAGAGGATGATGTCGTCGCCGTCGCGGTTCGCCGGCCAAAAGCCGACGACGCCGCGCGGCGCAAGCCAGGCCCCGTCGATGATGCGCGCGAGCATCGTTTCGGCGTCCTTGAACAATCCGCGGGCCGCCTCGCCGACGATCGCGTCGTCCAAGATGGCGGGATAATTGCCGGCGAGATCCCACGCGGCGAAAAACGGCGTCCAATCGATGTAGCGGGAAAGTTCTTCCAGCGAGACGTCGTCGATGGCCTTGATCCCCAAAAAGCGCGGACGATCCACGGCGGAGAAATCGAGTTGCGGCGCGCGCGCGCGCGCGGCGGAAAGCGGCAGGCGCGGGCTCTTGTTCTGGCTGGCGAGATAGGCGTCGCGCGCCTGGGTCTGATCGGCCTTGGCCTCTGCGGCGAAGGCGCTTTTGTCGTCGTCCGACAGGAGCTTCTGCACCACCGGCACGGCGCGCGAGGCGTCGGCGACGTAGATCGTTGGCCCCTCGTAGCACGGCGCGATCTTCACGGCGGTGTGGGTGCGCGACGTCGTGGCCCCGCCGATGAGCAGCGGGATGGTGAAGCCCTGGCGCTGCATTTCGCTCGCCACGAAACACATCTCGTCGAGACTCGGCGTGATCAGTCCCGACAGGCCGATGATGTCGACCTTCTCGCGCCGCGCGGTTTCCAGGATCACGTCGGCGGGAACCATGACGCCGAGATCGATGACGTCATAGCCGTTGCATTGCAGCACCACGCCGACGATGTTCTTCCCGATATCGTGCACGTCGCCCTTGACGGTGGCCATCAGGATTTTTCCGGCCGCCTTCTCCGCCGCGCCCGTGCGCGCCTTCTCCTCCTCCATGAACGGCACGAGATGGGCCACCGCCTGCTTCATCACCCGCGCGCTCTTGACCACCTGCGGCAGAAACATTTTCCCTGCGCCGAAAAGATCGCCGACGACATTCATGCCCGCCATGAGCGGGCCTTCGATCACGTGCAGCGGCCGCTCGACCGAAAGCCGCGCGGCTTCGGCGTCCTCGACGATGAATTCGTTGAGCCCGTGCACCAGCGCGTGCTCGAGCCGCTTGTCGACCGGCAAGGCGCGCCAGGCGAGATCCTTGGCGGGATCCTTGCGCCGCTCGCCGCCCTTGAACCGCTCGGCGACCTCAAGCAGCCGCTCGGTGGCGTCGGCGCGGCGATTGAGCAGCACATCCTCCACCCGCTCGCGCAATTCCGGCTCGACATCGTCATACAGCGTCAGCGAGCCGGCGTTGACGATGCCCATGTCCATGCCGTTGCGCACGGCGTGATAGAGGAACACCGCATGCATCGCCTCGCGCACCGGTTCGTTGCCGCGAAACGAAAACGAAACGTTCGACACGCCGCCGGACACATGCGCGTGCGGCAAAGATTCGCGGATGCGGCGCGCGGCGTCGAAAAAGGCGAGCGCGTAATCGGCGTGCTCCTCGATGCCGGTTGCGACCGCGAAGATGTTCGGATCGAAGATGATGTCTTCCGGCGCGAACTTCGCCTTCTCGACCAGAAGATGGTACGCGCGCGTGCAGATTTCGACCTTGCGGTCGGCGAGATCGGCCTGGCCTTTCTCGTCGAACGCCATGACCACGCAGGCCGCGCCGTAGCGGCGAACTTTCTTCGCCGCGTCGAGAAACGCCGCCTCGCCTTCCTTGAGGCTGATGGAGTTGACGATCGCCTTGCCCTGCACGCAGCGCAGGCCGGCTTCGATCACCTCCCATTTGGAGCTGTCGACCATCAACGGCACCCGCGCGATGTCCGGCTCGCCGGCGATGAGGTTCAAGAACCGCGTCATCGCCTTCGGCCCGTCGATCAGGGCTGCGTCCATGTTCACGTCGAGCACATTGGCGCCGTTCTCGACCTGGCTGCGCGCCACCGCGAGCGCACCGGCGTAATCATCCGCCTCGATCAGCTTGCGGAATTTCGCGCTGCCGGTGACGTTGGTGCGCTCGCCGACGATGACGAAGTTTGCGAAGGGATTTGTCATGGGATCAACGGCGCCGGTTCGAGGTCGGTCTTGGCGAAATCTTCGCCTTTGAACAGCAGCGGCGCGTTCAGCGTCTTCGCCAGGGCGTAGGCGAAGCAATCGCCGAGATTGAGCTGCGCGGGATGCGCGCGGCCCTTTCCGTAGCGCATGAACGCTGCGCGCGCCGCTGCGGATTGGCTTTCGTCAAACGGTACGATCTCGACGCGCAGCGCCGCCAGCAGCGCATCGAGACCCGCGATTGCGGCCGGATCGCCAAGCCGCGAGGCGACCTGCGTGGCTTCGACAAGCGTCGCCGCGCTGACGCGCCGATCCGTGTCCGCCGCCAGCGCGGAGAGCATCGCCGGCGCCTCCGGCTCGGCGGCGAGCAAGGCGATGATCGCCGACGTGTCGAGCACGATCATCGCGGAATGCCGTTCTCGTCGTACATCTCCTCGTCGACAGCCTTTTGATCGAGCGCCGTAAAAGGCCCGAACTGGAGGCGGATCGCGGCGATGGCGTCCTGGAGGCGCGCGCTTTCCGCCGCCGCGTCATGCGCGAGCGCCTCCAGCCGACGCCGCACCGCGTCGTCGACCGCCTCGGTCACGCCCAGCCCGGTCAGCTGCGCCAGCCGCCGCACCCGGGCTTCGACCTCCTCATTCTTTATGCTCAAGCCCATCGAGCCCTCGTTTTCTAGAACTTCTGTGGAATTCTAGAATACTGCTTCACGCCGCCGCCGTAAACGCTTCCAGCCCCGACAGCCGCAGCCGCCGCTCGACCGTCGGCGGGACGCGCGGCGCGACGCCCTCGACCGCCGCCTTCAGGTGCGCGATGTGGTCGGGCGTGGTGCCGCAGCAGCCGCCCAGGATGTTGACGAGCCCCGCGCGGGCCCATTCGGCGTAGTGCGCCTCCATCGAATGCGGCGTCTCGTCATAGCCGCCCATGGCGTTCGGCAGCCCAGCGTTCGGATAGGCGCTGACCGGGCAATCCGCGACGCGGGCGAGATCGGCGAGGAAGGCGCGCATCTCCACTGGCCCCAAGGCGCAATTCAGGCCCACCGCCCAGGGCTCGGCGTGGCGGATCGAATTCCAGAACGCCTCCACCGTCTGGCCTGACAGCGTGCGGCCGGACCTGTCGGTGATGGTTCCGGAAATCCAGAACGGCAGCGCCTCGCCGGCTTCGTCGAACGCATCCCACGCGCCATAGAGGCAGGCCTTCGCGTTCAAGGTGTCGAAGATGGTTTCGATGAGCAGCAGATCTGCGCCGCCTTCGATCAGCGCGGCGACCTGCTCCTTGTAAGCCGCCGCCATCTCCTGGAAGGACGCGTCGCGGCGCGCGGGATCGTTCACGTCCGGCGAAAGCGACAGCGTCTTGTTGGTGGGGCCGATGGCGCCGGCGACGAGGCGCACGCGCCCATCCCTGGCTTCGGCCCGGTCGCAGGCTTCGCGTGCCAACCGAGCGGCGGCGCGATTGATGTCGCCCACGGCCGCCTGCATGGCGTAATCGCCTTGGCTGATCGACGTGGCGCTGAACGTGTTGGTCGAGGTGATGTCGGCGCCGACGTCGAGATAGGCTTCGTGGATTTGGGTGACGATGTCGGGCCGCGTCAGGCACAGGATGTCGTGATTGCCCTTGAGCGCGGAATTGTGCCCGGCGAAGCGCTGTCCGCGATAATCGGACTCCTCCAAGCCCATGCCTTGCAGGAACACGCCCCACGATCCGTCGAGAATGAGAATGCGCTTTTGCGCTTCCGCGGCGATGCGCGCGAGACGATCCTGCCTGCTCATGGTGTCGACTCCGGGCCGCGCACGCCGAAAATGCGGCAGATCGCCAGCGTCAGCTCGGCGCGATTGAGCGTGTAGAAATGGAAATCGCCGACGCCTTCGGCCAACAGGCGCGCGCACAACTCCGCAGCGGTCGCGGCCGCCACCAGCTTGCGCGTGTCGGGGTCGTCGTCGAGGCCGTCGAACAACCGCACGAGCCAAGGCGGAATCGGCACGCCGCCGCTCTCGGCCATTTTGCGCGCGCCGTTGAAGTTCGACACCGGCATGATGCCGGGCACGATCGGCGCCGCAACGCCCGCCGCCGCCAGACGATCGCGCAGGCGTAGAAACGAGTCCGCGTCGAAGAAGAAGTTCGAGATGCCGCGCACGGCGCCGGCGTCGATCTTGCGCTTGAAATTGTCGATCTCGGCGTCCCAGCTCGGGCTGTCGGGATGGCGGTCGGGATAGCACGATACCGACAATTCGAACGGCGCGATGGCTTTCGCGCCGGCGACAAGATCGGCGGCGTAGGCGTAGCCGTGCGGATGCGGCTCGTAGCGCGCGCCGGCGCCGCCGGGGGGATCGCCGCGCAGCGCCACCACATGGCGCACGCCCGCATCCCAATAGGCGCGCAGCACCGAATCGATCTCTTCGCGCGCGGCGCCGACGCAGGTGATGTGCGCGGCCGGCTTCAACTGCGTCTCTTCCACAATGCGGGCGACGGTCTTGTGCGTGC
>CAZMRN010000072.1:7377-8361 GCA_964568575.1 uncultured Caulobacteraceae bacterium | reverse complement strand
ACGCCGCGCACGGCGGGGGAATTGTGGCAGGCGCGCTATGTGGCGGCGCTGCGCCAGGCCGACGATCGCGAGGCGCAGCTGCTGCGGGCGTTCGACGCCGACCGCGCGGCCTATTTGGCGCGCATCGCGCAGGTCTCCAGCGAGCGCGACGTCTCCGCCCAGGCGCTGGCGGAAGTCACCCTGCGGCTCGGTCTGCAGCTGGCCGAAGCCGGCCGCCCGGCGGATCTCGCCACGATCCTCGCCGCCATCGGCGACAGCGCGACGCGGATCGAGGAGCTGCAGACCCGCCTTCGTTCGCTGGAGGCCGGGGCCGATCCTGCGCTCGCCGCGCAGCTGGCCCGGGCGCGCACCGCGATCGATTCCGGCGATCTCGACGCCGCCGAGGCGATCCTGCGCGAAGCCCGCGCCGCCGCCCGCGCCGCGCGCGAAGGCGCGCAACTGCGCGAGGCGGAGGTGATCGGGTTGGAGGCCGATGTCGCCTATCTCCGCTCCGACTTCCTCGCCGGCCGGCGCGCGTGAGGCGCGTTGGACTTATCGAAACCGTCAGGCGCACGCACTTTACGAGCGCGGCAGGGTGTTCGGCGAACCCGCGCCCCTGCGCGAAGCGGTGCGGCTCCATCGCGAGGTTGCGCTGCCGCTC
Source organism: uncultured Caulobacteraceae bacterium (assembly GCA_964568575.1). GTDB lineage: Bacteria > Pseudomonadota > Alphaproteobacteria > Caulobacterales > Aquidulcibacteraceae > RI-43. Next base: position 7,721 of record CAZMRN010000072.1, on the reverse strand, counting down.
GCCTCCCGCGCCGCCGCGCCGGCCGATTGGGCGACGACGCAGAACAATCTCGGCAATGCTCTGTGGGTGCTAGGCGCACGCGGCGACGAGCAGGCGCTGCGCGACGCCATCGCCGCCTACCGCGCCGCTTTGGAAGTGCGCACCCGCGCCGCCGCGCCGGCTGATTGGGCGATGACGCAGAGCAATCTTGGCAATGCTCTGCGGACGCTCGGCGCACGCGGCGACGCGCAGGCGCTGCGCGACGCCATCGCCGCCCACCGCGCCGCTCTGGAGGTGCACACCCGCGCCGCCGCGCCGGCCGAGTGGGCGGCGACGCAGAACAATCTCGGCAATGCGCTGCGCGC
>CAZMRN010000072.1:0-7230 GCA_964568575.1 uncultured Caulobacteraceae bacterium | reverse complement strand
AGGCGCTGCGCGACGCCATCGCCGCCTACCGCGCCGCTCTGGAGGTGTTGACCCGCGCCGCCGCGCCGGCCCAGTGGGCGGGCACGCAGAACAATCTCGGCAATGCGCTGCAAGTGCTCGGCCAACGCGGCGACGAGCAGGCGCTGCGCGACGCCATCGCCGCCTACCGCGCCGCTCTGGAAGTGTACACCCGCGCCGCCGCGCCGGCCCAGTGGGCGGGCACGCAGAACAATCTCGGCGCTGCGCTGCAAGTGCTCGGCCAACGCGGCGACGATCAGGCGCTGCGCGACGCCATCGCCGCCTTCCGCGCCGCTCTGGAGGTGTTCACCCGCGCCGCCGCGCCGGCCCAGTGGGCAATGACGCAGAACAATCTCGGCGCTACGCTGCAGGTGCTTGGCGAACGCGGCGACGATCAGGCGCTGCGCGACGCCATCGCCGCCTTCCGCGCCGCTCTGGAGGTGCACACCCGCGCCGCCGCGCCGGCCGATTGGGCGGCGACGCAGTTCAACCTCTCGCTCGCTTATCGCGCCGGCGTGCTGGCAGGCGATCGTGCGCAATTGGCGCCCGCGCTTGCCGCCGCTCGAGCCGCTTTGGAGGGGTACGAGCAGGTGGGCGACCAGTATTGGGCCGCACAGGCCCGCCGCCTGATCGCAGAGCTGGAATCGCTACGATGAGCGAGATTTTCCTCTCCTATAGGCGCGAGGATGAGGCGCGCGTGGCGCGGCTGATGCACGCGCTGGAGGGGGCGGGGATTTCCGTTTGGTGGGATCGCAGCTTGCGGGGCGTCGGGAATGGGCGCGCCGGCTAAGCCATGAGCGGGCAAGCGCCGATCCCCGATCCGCGAGACGGAATGCGTGAAGCGATCGACCACAGCGTCCAATGGCGGTCTATTAGTATTGGCCAGACGCAAGCAGCGGCGTTTCGGCCTTGGCGATGTTTCGGAGATCGCTGCTGATATTGCGTGTGGCCGAACATCAATGTTCGAGCAGCTCTGCGAAGCCGACGCTCTTGGGGGCCAACGTACCAGGGCGCTGACGTGACCCCCCACATGCGCGCGCTGATGCATGTGCGGATCATGGGGGAGATGAAGCCGTTGTGGGCGGAAATCAATCGGCGTGAGGCGGTGCGGATGGCGCGGGCGAAGGGGCCGCTTGGGGCGTGGGGCGCGCCGTTGCGGTGGGGACTTTAGCGGCGGGGACGGAGACGAACGCGAGCGGGCTTCACAATCTCTGATATGTCGTTAGCGTGTTGAGCGCGGGAGGCTGAACATGCAAAAATTCCTCTTTCTGCTGTGCGCCCTAATCTTCAGCGCAAATGCTGACATTGCCGTCGCTCAACAATGTCCAGCCGGGACTTTCCCGTGGGTTGATTCATGGGGAAACCAAACTTGCCGGCGCTTCTCAAACGGAACGGACGCGGTGACTCGCGCGCCGCCCGGTCAGCAATGCCCTACGGGCTCGTACCGTTGGACTGATAACTGGGGCAACCAAATCTGCCGCGCGTTTCAGAACAACAATCAGCCGCGCACGGATTATTATGACACTAGCCGTGGCTGCCCGGTCGGGACCTATCAATGGACTGATAACTGGGGAAACCCTGTGTGTCGCCGCTTTGGGCGGTGAGGCAAACGCGGTCAGCGGGGCAACATATGCGTTTCGTGGTGGGGGGGATCGCTAGCTGGCTTTTATTGCTAGGCGTCGCCAATGCAGTCGGCATCCAAGCTCAATGTGGTGCGGAAAGCGGCGTGGGCTTCTACGCCGCACAAGGGCTTACAACCGGTGACAATGCCGGATGGCAGGACGACGCCATATCTTCTGGCGAAACGGTTATTCGCGTGAACTTGGATTCTGGTGCGGTTGACGTTCGGTTCAAAGACGCAACCGGCCTTTGGCAATCAGTGGCTGACCAAGGCGGGTCAGCGACTCTCTATGACGTGCAGAGCGGCGCACCATCGGCGTTTACGGTGCTTGTTGCCTACCCGGGTAATGTGGAAGTCTATTTGCTCGCCGAAATACAAGGAAACTATGCGCGGCTTATCCACACGCAAGCCCGGTCGATTGCGACGTTTACAAACGGGCGCTTGATGGTCGGCGATTGCGTGGTCACAGCATTCTAAGTTGCCCGTGGTTAGATTGCTGAGCCGCGTTGCGCGGAAATCGGGAAGGGTACTGAGAAACCAGTCCGCGGACTCAACATCGACCGGCGTCTTGGCGCCCAACTTTGACGCCTTCAGCGCACAGGATTTCGGAAGCTCATAGAGCTTCGCGCGGCCGATGCCGTATCCTAATCGCGGCCAACCAAACAGCGCAGCGAGCTCGACAATGATAGGGGAAAGGTACGGGGAAATATGCTCAAGAATCAGGCGCATTACCCCGGCAATATATTGTATAATATGGTAAAAATCGAATTTAGATGGCGGAGAGGGTGGGATTCGAACCCACGATACCCGTGAAGGTATTCCGGTTTTCGAGACCGGCGCGATCGACCACTCCGCCACCTCTCCGCGGGCGCTCCCGACGCGTTGGGAGCGGGTCAGGGGCGGGTTCTTAGGGCGCCGGGCGTGTTGGGGCAATGCCGCAGCGGGGGGTCGCCCGATCCCTTCAAGGGCGCAGCGCTGGGGCGGGCGTCATGAGCCGCGACAGGGAAGCCTTCGCGCGGCGGGCGATTTCGGGCGTTGACCGGCCGCGGCGGGCGAGGCTATATCGCCGGCTCCCCGCCCGGGCCTGCGCTCGGGCGGCCCTTTCTTATTGGACGTTGCATCATGTTCGCGGTGATCAAGACCGGCGGGAAGCAGTATCGGGTCGCCGCCGGCGACACGATCGTGATCGAAAAACTCGAGGGCGAGCCCGGGGCGACGGTGTCGTTCTCCGATGTGCTGATGCTGTCGGACGGCGCGAACGTCACGGTCGGCGCGCCCCGCGTGGCTGGCGCCTCGGTCACCGGCGAACTCCTGGAGACCGCCAAGGGCGAGAAGGTGATCGTGTTCAAGAAGCGCCGCCGCTCGACCTATCGGCGCAAGAACGGCCACCGCCAGTTCGAGACCAAGGTCAAGATCACGGCCATCCAGCCCGGCTGATTTGTAACGCGAAAGCCCACGTCTCGCCCCATTCAGGGGCCAAACGAACCTCATCGGAGCACGCGCCATGGCGCACAAGAAAGCAGGCGGTTCCTCTCGCAACGGGCGCGACAGCCCGGGCCAGCGGCTTGGCGTGAAGCGCTTCGGCGGCCAGCGCGTGCTGGCCGGCAACATCCTCGTGCGCCAGCGCGGGACCAAATTCCATCCCGGCACGAATGTCGGGTGTGGACGCGACTATACGTTGTTTGCGCTCGTGGACGGCGAAGTGACCTTCGCCACGAAACGAGACGGGCGCACCTTCGTATCGATCCTTCCGGCCGCCGTGGCGGCCGAATAGGCGACTTCGGACCATGTCCGGGTCGCCGCTCACGATGGCGATCCGGTTTGACTTCACCCGCGCGGGGGAGCCGGAACGCCGGCTCCCCCGTTTGCATATTGGGGGCGCCGACACCTCGCGCGAAGCAGCGGAGGCGCCCATGCGCACGACGATCGAGACCGAACGCCTGATCCTGCGGCCGCTCGCCATGAGCGACGCCGCCCGCATCGCCGCGCTCACGTCGGACATCGATGTGGCCCGCATGGTCGGCATGATCCCTTATCCGCATCCGCGCGTCGCCGCGGAGGGCTTCATCCAGATCATGCATGCGCGCCAGGCGCTGGGGCTGGATCATGTCTATGCGCTCGACGCCGGCGGCGAGGCGCTGATCGGCTGCATCGGCGCGCACCGCAAGCGGGCCGGGGACATCGAGATCGGCTATTGGGTCGGCCGGCCTTATTGGGGCCGCGGCTACGCCACGGAAGCCGCGCGCGCGGTCTCGGCGGAGGCGCTGCGCGAAGGGCCGGTGACGGCGACGCACTTCGTCGACAATCCGGCGTCGGGCCGCGTTCTGGAGAAGGCGGGCTTCGCCTATACCGGCGAGATCGAGCCGCGGTTTTCGCTGGCGCGCGGGCGCAATGTCGATGCGCGGCTGATGATGCTGCTCGCGCAGGACGCTGCGATGCGCCGCCGCATGGGCTTTGCTGCGGCGTAACGCGGATGCTTTTCAGCGCGGCGAACGATCTCTAGTGTAGGGTTGCTTTTCCAAGCCTTGTGTCCCGGCTCTTGAGTCCGGGCTGGCGCGCGCCCTGTGGGTTTGCGTGTTCCGCGTGGGGAAGCCGGCGGCGTAGCTCAGTGGTGAGAGCGGCCGGCATGCGCCGGCAGACGAAGGTTCGAATCCTTTCGCTTCCTCCAAACGACTAGCTCAGTGGGTTAGAGCACAAGACTGCTGATCTTGCTGTCGGAGGTTCGACTCCTCTGTCGTTTCGTTCGCTTTCCAAGCGGACTTCAAAATCGGGGAGCCGGTCGCTTCCCAGCCGCGCGACGATCGCAAGGCTCCGGCTGCGCGAGCGGCTGCGCGGCAAGCGTCGGGGATGCTTTGCGCGCGCGCGGATGCCGCCTGCGGGCGATGAAGGCGGCGCCGGGCCTGCGGGTTCGGCGTGCGCGTCAAAGCCTTCAGGCTCAAGCGCGGGCCCGCATTGACGACGTGGACAAGCGACCGGCGACCTTTGTGTTTGCATGCTTATAGAAGTAAAGCGGAAGACCATGGCGACGAAGCGCGGCCTTTTCCATCTCACCGCAATCATCGACGATGAAGAGCGCGGCCTGTTGACCCGCGACGGCCGCTTCGAGGCGGTCCTGGCGCCGGGACGCTTTCGTGCGTTCGATCCCGACAAGCGCCTCGCCGTCGAGACGATCCGCGTGGTGCGCGGCGAATTCCCCGTGGAGCGCGCGCTTCTCCTGGTGCGGGCGCGGCCCGACCTTGCGGATCTGTTCGAGATCGTGCGCGTCGGCGCCAACGAGATTGCGATCGTCTCGCTCGACGGCGAGCCGAAGCATGTGGTTCTGCCGAACTCGGCGCGCGCGTTCTGGAAGGTCGCGACGGAGGTGACGGTGGAGCGCATCGACACCGCCGCGTCGCTGCGCGTGGAGCGCCGCCATCTCGACAAGATCGACGCGGCGCGCACGACCAGCATCGTGCAGGCTTTGGTCGAACCGCACGAAACGGCGTTGCTGATCGTCGATGGCGAAGTCAAGGAGCGGCTTGGACCGGGGCGGTACGCCTTCTGGGGCGTCGCGCGCACCGTGCGCGTGGCGAAGGTCGATCTGCGGCCGACGCCGCTTGAGGTCACCGCCCAGGAAATCCTCACCAAGGATCGCGTCGCGATCCGCGTCACGCTCACGGCGTTTTTCCGCATCATCGATCCGGAGAAGGCGGTGCTGGCGTCGGCGGATGTCGCGAACACGATCTATCGTCTGGTGCAGTTCGCGATCCGCGAGGGCGTGGCCACGCGCACGCTCGATGAAATCCTCGCCGCGCGCGATTCCATCGATGCGGAGGTGCGGGCGTTCGTGGCCGAGCGCGTCGCAGCGTTGGGCGCGGAAATCGGCGACATCGGCGTCAAGGACGTGATCCTGCCCGGCGACGTGCGCGAGCTGCTCAACAAGGTCGTGGAGGCGGAGCGCGTGGCGAAGGCCAATCTCATCCGCCGTCAGGAGGAGACCGCCGCGACGCGCTCGCTGCTCAACACGGCGCGGCTGATGGAGGACAATCCGCTTCTGCTGCGGCTGAAGGAATTGGAGGCGCTGGAGCGGCTCGTCGAAAAGGTGGGGCGCATCGACCTGCACGCCGGCGACGGCGCCGGCGGATTGCAGGCGCTGCTCACCAATCTCTACCGCCTGCGCGGCGACGACCGCTCCGCGCCGACATAACGCGGCCGGCTGCGCGCATGGGCGATCCTTGAGCGCAGCTTGCAACGCAGCTGAAATGATCGTCCGCCAGTGTTGCGTCGGAGACGGACCATGACTGAAATCATCGCAGCGCGCCGTACAGCCAAGCTCGACGGCGATTTCGTCGTGTTTCTGATCGGTATGCGGGTGAATGCGCCGCTCAAGGTCTGGAAATGGGCGCCGGTCGCATCGGCGATGCCCCGCATGCTGGTCGAGCTTGCGAAACATCCGGACCTCGGCCTTCTGCATGCCCGGACGTTTTTCGGATTTCCGAACATTTTCGTGTTGCAATACTGGCGCAGCTTCCAGCACCTGCACCGCTACGCCACCGACGCATCGCTCGCCCATCTGCCCGCCTGGCGCGCGTTCAACAAGGCGATCGGCTCGAATGGCGATGTCGGCATCTGGCACGAGACCTATCTCGTGAAGGATGGGCAGCACGAAAGCGTCTACAACAACATGCCGCTCTGGGGGCTTGCGCAGGCTGGCGAAAGCGTGCCGGCCGAAGCCTCGCGCAAGAGCGCCAAGGGACGTCTACGCCCGAGCGACGGCGCCGATCATCCCGCCGACGTCGAGGCGTAGGCCGCTTTCACCGCGGCGGCGAAATCATCCAGGATCGGCGCGTAGCGCTTCTCCACCGCAGCGCGCGTATCCGACGCCGCACGCTCCGGCGCGCCGCCGTCGAACGGCGGCGCCGGATCGTATTCGAGCGCGAGCTGGATCGCCCGCGCCGTGCGTTCTCCGGCGAGTTCAGCCAGCAGCGTGAAGGCGAAATCGATCCCCGCGGTGACCCCGCCGCCGGTGAACACATTGCCGTCGCGCACGACGCGCGCCTCGACCGGCGTGGCGCCGACCAGCGGCAGCAGATGGCGATAGGCCCAGTGCGTGGTCGCGCGCTTGCCGGCGAGCAGACCCGCCGCGCCGAGCAAGAAGGACCCGGTGCACACCGAGGTCACGTAGCGGGCGTTGGCGCCCTGACGGCGCAGGAAGGCGATCAGCGCCGGATCGCCCATAGCTTCCCGTACGCCGAAACCGCCCGGCGCGCAGACCACGTCCAGCGGCGGGCAATCCGCAAAGGTCGTTGTCGGGACGAGCCCCAGCCCGCAATCGGAGGGAACAGGGTCGAGGCTGCCGGCGACGATATGGGTGCTCGCCCCCGGCGCGCGATGAAGCACCTGCAGCGGGCCGGTGAAGTCCAGCTGCGTGACGTTCGGAAACAGGACGAAGCCGATGGCGAGCGACATGGGGACCTCCGCCGCCGGCATAGCGCAGCCGCGCCGCGCGTGACAGGGCGCGCGGCGCATGCGAGAGCGCTTGCCGCATGACATCTGACGCCTTCGACCAACCCGCCGCCGTCGACGCCGGCCGCGCCGTGATCGCCGCCGAG
>CAZMRN010000071.1:4011-8389 GCA_964568575.1 uncultured Caulobacteraceae bacterium | reverse complement strand
CCCGCCGGCTTGGTGCGTGCGCGCTGCAGCGCTACACCGGCGCACGCCAAAGGAGGGTCACGCCATGACGGTTCGCCTGGTCGCAGCGCTCGCGCTGCTCGCGCTTGCGGGATGTCAAACCAATCCCTGGACCAGCGACAATCCTCCGCTGCCAGCTCATGGCCCGATCCTGTATTCCTGCGCCGACGGCACGCAATTGTCGGTGACCTATGAGGGCGACGAGGCGCGCGTGGCGATCGTCGGCGGCGTCTCGATGGCTTTGCCGGCGGCGGGCGCGAACTATTATTCAAACGGACGCTACGGTTTGCGCGGCGCCGGCGCGCAGGCGCAATGGGAAGTGGGTCGGCGCGCGCCGACCGCCTGGCGGGGCAGCTGACGTGACCGCGCTGGATCGCAGCGCGCGCGAGGCCCTGGCCCGCGCCGCTTTGCAGGTCGCGCGCGACAAACCCTGGCGCGAGGCCACGCTGCCGGACCTCGCGCAGGCGGCGGGCCGCAAGGTCGAAGATCTCTATCCGTCGAGCTTGGCCGATGCGGTCGACGCGGCGGAGGAATTGTTCGATCGCGCGATGGCGGCCGACGTCATCGCCGTCGATCTGACGCAGACCGTGCGCGACCGGCTGTTCGATTGCGTCATGAAGCGGTTCGAGGCGATGGAGCCGCACCGGCTCGCCATTCTGGCCATGGAGGCCGGCCAGGATCGAGACCCCACCGCGCTCGCCGCGCAGCATCAGCGTCATGTGCGCGCGGCGAAATGGGCGCTGAGCCTGTGCGGGCTTGAGGCGGATTATATGAGCGGTCAGGCGCGCGCGCAGGGCCTCGCCGTCATCATCGGCCAGGCGCGCGCGGCGTGGCGCGGCGACGAGGCCGGCGATTTCGCCAAGACGATGGCCTCGCTCGACAAGAATTTGCGTCGCGCGGAAGAGATGTTCGGCCGCTTCGCCGGCTTCAACGCCAAGCGAAGCGAAGGCGAAGCGGGCGGCGCAGCCTAAACGTCTGCGCCGCTATTGCGCGGGGACGAGATCGGCGGAGGCACGCTCGATGCGCGGCGGCGGCGCGGCGAAATAGCGTTGCATCACGCGCTCATAGATGTTGGCGAGCGCGCGCACGTCGTCCACCCTCACGCGCTCGTCCACCATGTGCGCGGTCGCGTTCTGCAGGCCGAGCTCTGCGACGGGGCAATAGTCCTTGATGTAGCGCGCGTCGGAGGTGCCGCCCGTCGTCGACAGCGCCGGCGCTGCGCCCACCACGTCCTGCACCGCCTGCGCGAGAAGATCGGTGAAGGCGCCCGGCGCAGTGTAGAATGGTTCGCCTGAGGCGCGCGCGGTCAATTGCAGATCGGTGCCAGGATACTTGCCTTCCGTCGAAACGCACAATTCCGACAGCCACGCCAACAGCATCGCGCCGGAATGATTGGTGTTGAAACGGATGTTCAGCTTCGCCTCGGCGCGCGCGGGAATGACGTTGTGCGCAGGATTGCCGACATCGACGGTGGTGACCTCCAGGTTCGACGCCTCGAACCCTGGCGCGCCGAGATCGAGCGGGCGCGTGCGCGCGGCGTTGAGAAATTCCAGGAGCGGGCCGAGCGGATTGGCCGCGCGCTTCGGATAGGCGACATGTCCCTGGCGGCCCACCGAAATCACATGCGCGTTCAGGCTGCCGCGGCGGCCGTTCTTGATCGTGTCGCCGACGCGCTCGACGCTGGTCGGCTCGCCGACGAGGCAATGATCGAGCGTTTCGCCGGCGGCCTTGAGCCGCTGCAGCGCTCGCCGCGTGCCGTCGAGCGCCGGCCCTTCCTCGTCGCCGGTGATCAGGAAGCTGACCGAACCGCGCTTGCGCCCTGGAGCGCTGATATAGGCGGACGCAGCCGCAGCCATCGCGGCCAGCGCCGCCTTCATGTCGGCGGCGCCGCGGCCATAGAGCCAGCCGTCTTTGATCACGGCCCCGAAGGGATCGACCGTCCAGCCGCCCGCATCGCCGACCGGCACCACGTCGAGATGGCCGGCGAAGCAGAAATTGGGGCCTTCGTCGCCGAAGCGGGCGTAGAGATTGTCGACCAGGCCGAACTTCATCCGCTCGGTAAGGAAGCCCATGCCGGTCAGCGCCCGCTCATAGACGTCCATCGCGGGGCCCGCGTCCGGCGTCACGCTCGGCTGCCGGATCAGGGCTTGAGCCAGTTCAATCGCATCGATCGTCACGCGCGGCCTCCGTGGCGTCCTTCAGAGCGTCGCGCAGCCGGTTTGTCGAGACGCTTCGCGCAAATCGCGCGGCGAAGCGTCCCGGCGCCAGTCAAGCGAGCCCATGCATCCCCAGGAGGCGGTATCTAGCTTTTCCCGGGTGAATTGTCGAAAACGCTTTTGCGGAGAAAACGCCGCAATCGCATCGTTCGGGATGAACTTTCTTCCATCCCAGGCGCGCGAGAGGCGGCGAACCGCATGGGAGGACGCAGCATGAAGACTTGGATCGCCGCGACGCTGTTCACAGCCTGCCTGGCCGGGCCAGCCTTGGCCGGGACGATGGAGGCCGCCCACGCCAACACCATCACCTCCACCGACGCGTCCGGCGTGACGCTGCGCTGGCATTTCAACGCCGACAATTCCTACCAAATGGCGGCGCCCGACGGCTCGCATGTCGCGGGGCGCTGGGCGCTGGAGGGCGGTCAATTGTGCATGGTCCCGCAAGGCGGAGAGCGCGCCTGCGTGCCGTTCGAGCCGAACAAAACCGTCGGCGACACCTGGGTGGCGCAGACCGCGGACGGTCCCGTGACGGTGTCGATCGTCGCCGGGCGGTAGGCGCATTCGCAGCGACGCCGATGGGCAGCGCATCCGCGCGCTCGACGTGGTGCGCGGCGTCGCCGTGTTGGGCATCCTGCCGGTCAACGCGGCGTATTTCGCGGGCTCTTGGCTGCACGCCATCAATCCCACCTTGCCGCCGCTCGACGTTCAGGGCGGCGCGCTGTGGGCTTGGCTGGTTCCGCATGTCGTTTTCGAGGGCAAATTCATCACGCTGTTCTCGATGCTGTTCGGGGTCAGCGTGTTTCTCGTCGGCGGCGGTGAGGCGGGCGATGGCGGCGATGCGCTGAAGCGGCGCCTCGCCTGGCTCGCTGTGTTCGGCGCGCTGCACGGCCTTGTGATCTGGTCCGGCGACGTGCTGCTGTTCTATGCGGCCGCGGGCGCCGTGCTCGCCATGTGCAGGCGCTGGAGCGCAACGCGGCTGACCATCGCCGGCGCGGCGCTGTTTTGCGTGACTCAGGCGCTGATCAGCGCCCAGGGGCTGGCGTTGAGCCTGCTGCCCGCACAGACCACGCTGGCGCTTTATCACGACATCTGGGCGCCGTCGGCGGAAACGCTGGCGGCCCAGGCTCAGGCCATGCGCGGCGATCTCGTCACGGTCACGCGCGCGAACATCGACGACTGGCTGACGTTTCTGACAGCCGGCGCGCCGCTGACGCTGCCGCGCATCCTGGGCCTGATGATGATTGGGCTGGCGCTGTTCAAGAGCGGTTTTTTTCACGGCCGCTGGTCGATGCGCGCTTATGGCGTTTGCATCGCCGTCGCCGCCGCGAGTCTGACGGCGATCGCGGTTCAAGCCGTCGACAACGCCCGCGCCGGCTTCGGCTATTTGCGGATGTACGGCTGGGGCATGGCGGTCAATCAAGCGCTCGCGCCTCTGGTTGCGCTCGGCTACGCCGCAGCGCTGGTGTTGCTCGCGCGCGCGCGCTGGCTCGACCCGATCGCCGCCGTGGGCCGCATGGCCTTCACCAATTACATCGCGCAAAGCGTGATCATGACCACCATCCTGTGGGGCGGGCGCGGGTTCGGGCTCTACGGTTCAGTCGATCGCGAAACGCTGATGGGGATCGTCGCCGGCGTCTGGATTGCGCAGCTGATCTGGTCGCCGCTGTGGCTAAGCCGGTTTCGGCAGGGTCCGCTGGAGGCGCTGTGGCGGCGCCTGACCTATGGCGCGATCAGTCGCGCAACAGCTCGTTGATGCTGGTCTTGGCGCGCGTCTGCGCATCGACGCGCTTGACGATGACGACGCAGGCGAGCGCCGGCGATGCGCCGCCGCCGCCGAGCGATCCCGGCACCACGACCGAATAGGGCGGCACCTCGCCGCGAAAGATTTCGCCGCTCTCGCGATCGACGATCTTGGTCGAGGCGGAGATGAACACGCCCATCGACAGCACCGCGCCTTCGCGCACGATCACGCCTTCGGCCACTTCCGAGCGCGCGCCGATGAAACAGCCGTCCTCGATGATCGTGGGGTTCGCCTGCAGCGGCTCAAGCACGCCGCCGATGCCGGCACCGCCGGAGAGATGCACGTTCTTGCCGATCTGGGCGCAGGAGCCGACCGTCGCCCACGTGTCCACCATCGTTCCTTC
>CAZMRN010000071.1:0-3994 GCA_964568575.1 uncultured Caulobacteraceae bacterium | reverse complement strand
CATCGACGTGCGCGCCGATGTTCACGAAGCTCGGCATCAGTACGACATTGCGCCCGATATGCGCGCCGCGCCGCACGATCGCGCCGGGAACCATGCGGAAGCCCGCCGCCGCGAAGCGCGCCGCGTCCCAACGCGCGGTCTTCAGCGGAACCTTGTCATAGCTCGGCCCCCACTCGGCGTTGGCGCCGGGCTGCACGAGCTTGTTCGGCCACAGGCGAAACGACAACAGCACGGCCTTCTTCAGCCATTGATGCGTCGTCCAAACGCCGTCCGGCCCGCGCTCGGCCACGCGCGCCTCGCCGCGGTCGAGCATCCAGATCGCATTCTCCACCGCGTCGCGATCGGCGCCATGCGTCTGCGGCGACACCTGATCGCGTCGCTCCCACAGGCGTTCGATAGTTTCGGCAAGGTCGTGGTTCGACATCAGCGCTGGTCCGTTCTGGCGCGCTTCGATTGCTGGAAACGGGGCCTGGGTCAATATCGCAGCGGGGCTAGGGCGCTCAGGCGCTGCGGCCGCGCGGCTGTTGGGCGGCCTCCTCGCGCAAGAAGCGCGCAAGGCTCCAGGTTTCGAAATCCACATAAGGCAGGCGGGGCGCGACGCGGTGGTCGCCGCCTTCATCGTGTCGCACCAGGATGGTGGCGAAGCCGAACTGCGCCGCCGCCTCGAGATTGCGCGGCGTGTCTTCGAACATCGCCGCGCGCGCAGGATCGACGCCGGTCAGCGCGATGAAACGCCGGAACGACAGCGACTCAGGCTTCGGCGCGAAATCCAGCGTGTCCAAGGCGACGACCGCGTGGAAGAGGTCGTCCAGCTGCAATTGGCGCAACAGGCGCTCGGCATAGGTCGCAGCGCCATTGGTGTACACATAGGACCGCCCCGGCAGCGCCGCGATCGCGGCGCGCAAGGCGGGATCGGGCGTGAGCGCGGACATGTCCACGTCGTGCACGTAATCCATAAAGGCGTGGGCATCGACGCCATGCAGCCGCGACAGGCCCACCACCGTCGCGCCATATTCCATTAAATAGCGCTCCTGCAGCGCCTCAGCGTCGGCGTGGTCAAGACCGGTGAGATTGGCGACGTAGGCCGTCATCCGCGCGCCGATGGCGTCCCAGATCGCGCGGTCTGCGGGATAGAGCGTGTTGTCGAGATCGAACACCCAATGCGCGACGTGCGCGAGAGCGCTCATGTGCCGGCGTCCGCGCTCGCCGGCGGCGGCGGGCGTCGCACATTGCGCGGCAATTGCGGCTCGTCGGTCGCGTCGCGCGGCAGGCGCACATTGAGTTCGCGCGGGCTCTCGCCGACGGGCAGAAAATCCCGGTTCAGAAACTCCACAACGAGCCCCTGACGACCGCCCGACGAAATCGGCGCGAACAGCTTGGTGTCGTAGAGCCGGCGATCGCAGGCCTCGCGGCCGATGACGGCGAAGCGCGACGGGCTGGTGCAGAACGGCTCGCCTGGCGCTGCGAGCATGCGCTCGCCTTCCGGCGTCTCCATCGCGGCGTGAACATAGAACACGTCTTGAACCAGAGGCTCGTCGATCGTGCGCGCGCATCCGCCCGAGCCGAGAGGCCACCAGCCGCGGCTTTCCCAGCCTTCGCCGCGGCGTCGCGCGATGGCGGTCCAGACGCGCCCGCTGGTGCGGTTGCACAGCGTCAGGCCGACCTGGTCGGCGCGGCGGCGCGCGGCGGTCTCAAGCGCGTCGATCAATTGATCCTCGTTGGCGTTCTGCGCCAGGCGGCTGGAGGCGCGGAACTGCGCGATCGCCGCCGCGGTGCGGCGCGGATCGACGCCGCCGCGGCCGGAGCTGGTGTCGAAGCCGGCGTCGAGCAGCAGGCGCTGCAATCCCGCTGCGCGGGCGCGATACAGCGTGTACGGTTCGGCTTCCGCGAAGCTCGTGCGCCAGCTGTCGCGCTTGTTGATCTGCACGCGGCGAAACCCGCGCGCCTCCAGGCTCATCGGGTCGCAGCGCGGCGGGTTGTCGAACGTGAAGGAGCGCGAAGGATCGACGCAGAGCTGGGCATCGCCGCCCCATTGACGCCGCCCGCCGCGATGGGCGGTCGAGGTGCGCGCGTAGAGATAATGGGTTCCCCGCGTGAGCGGCGCCGAGACCGCCAGCTTGCACTCGCCCGGACGCAACCGCACCCAGCCCTGCACCAGGATCGAGCGGCCGTCGGGCCGCGCCGTCGAGGCTTCGAGCACATAGCTGGTCTCGTTGCACAGCCACCAGCCCGGCTCGCGACGCTCGCGCTGGCGCGTTTGCGCCTCAGCGCCGACGCTCCACGCCGCCGCACACAAGAAGGCCAGCGCCGCCAGCGCGCGCGCAGCGAACTTATTGAATGAGGGTGCCGGCGCCATGATCGGTGAACAGCTCCATCAAAAGCGCGTGCGGTTTGCGCCCGTCGAGAATGACCGCCGCCTCGACGCCCGCGTCCAGGGCGGCGATGCAGGTTTCGAGCTTCGGGATCATGCCGCCGGAGGCGACGCCCGTCTCGATCAGCCGTCGCGCATCGCCTTTGCTCATGTCGCGAATAAGGCGCATGTCGGCGTCGAGCACGCCCTCCACGTCGGTGAGCAGCAGAAAGCGCTTGGCGCCCAGCGCGCCGGCGATGGCGCCGGCGGCGGTGTCGGCGTTGACGTTGTAGGTCGCGCCATCGGCCGCCACGCCGATCGGCGCGATCACTGGGATGTAATCCTCCGGCGCGGTGATCAGCGCTTGGATCAAGGTCGGGTCGACATGCGCCGGATCGCCGACGAAGCCGAGATCGACGACCTGTTCGATCTGGCTGTCGGGGTCGCGCTGCGTTCGCGTGACTTTCTCCACCGTCAGCAGGCGCGCGTCCTTGCCCGAGAGCCCCACGCCGCGCACGTCGGCTTCGGCGCCGGCCATGGTGATGAGGTGCGCGAGCTCCTTATTCACCGCGCCGGAGAGCACCATCTCGGCGACCTCCATGGTCGCCGCGTCGGTGACGCGCAGACCGTCGACGAACTGGCTCTTGACGCCGGCGCGCTCGAGCATGCGCGAAATCTGCGGCCCGCCGCCATGCACGACCACGGGATGAATCCCGACGAGCTTCAAGAGCACGACATCGGCGGCGAAGCGCCTGGCGGTCTCGACGCCGCCCATGGCGTGGCCGCCATATTTCACGACGACCGTCTCGCGGTCGTATTTCTGGATGAAGGGCAGCGCCTCTGCGAGCGTCCTGGCGGTGGCCAGGCCGTTCTGCAGCGCAGCCGCGCGGTCGTCGGGCGGGGTGGTCAAGGGCGGCGGGCCTCGCGTGTCAGGCGAGGGGTGTTACGGCGAAAAGTGGGGAGGGGAAAGGGGCAGGTTCCCCTGGGAGGATGATCGCGTTGAGTTCCCGCAGCGCAAGCCTAGGCTCGCGCGCGTCAGAGCGTCGGATGCGCCTGGGGGCTGATATGAAAAAGATTTTGCAGGTTTTCGCGGTCGCGACGCTGGTTCTCGGCGCCGCAGCGACGGCGCAGGCGACCGAGGGCTGGTACGGCCGGGTCGACGGCGGCTACAGCGTCGACGCCACGATCGGCGGCCAGTCCGACTATTATGACGAAGATCGCATCAGCGAGGGCGACGGCGGGGGCGACTATTACCGGCGCGACGACATCGAGCTCGAGAACGATTGGATGGCGGCCATCGGCGCCGGCCACGCCTTCGCCAACGGCTTCCGCGCCGAAGGCGAAATCGCCTATCGCACCAACGACGCCGACGATTACGGCGATACGACGATCACCGCACGGTCGGCGATGATCAACGCCTTCTACGATTTCAACCGCGGCGGCCGGGTGCAGCCTTATGTCGGCGCCGGCGCCGGCTACGCCTGGGTCGAGCCGGATGGCGCGGAAGACGATTCCGCCTTCGCCTATCAGGGCCTGATCGGTCTCGCGATCGCGCTCTCGGAGCGCTGGAGCGTGGATGCGGGCTACCGCTATTTCTGGGTCAACGACCTCGACTTCCAATATGTGGACGCCGATTACGAGCAT
>CAZMRN010000070.1:287-8473 GCA_964568575.1 uncultured Caulobacteraceae bacterium | reverse complement strand
GGGATCGCGCGCGGGCTTTCCCCCCGCGGCGAGCTTGAGCTTGAAACCCCGGAAGGGTTGCGTCTCATAGCGGCGGGCGATGTGCATTTCCCGCCCGCGGAAAACTGAACGGCCATGCTGCTCGCCATCGACGTTGGGAATACCAACACCAAATTCGCCGTCCATGACGGGGCCGATTGGCGCGGCCAATGGCGCGCCTCCACCGACACCTCGCGCACCGCCGACGAATACGGCCCCTGGCTGTCGCTGGTGATGGGCCTCAACGGCCTGTCGTTCGACGCCTTGAGCGCGTGCATCATCTCCACCGTGGTGCCGCAGGCGCTGTTCAATCTGCGCAACCTGTCGCGCCGCTATGTCGGCGTCGAACCGATGGTCGTGGGCGAGGATGGGCTCGATCTCGGCATCGAAGTGCGCATCGATAAGCCGAGCGAAGCGGGGGCCGACCGTCTCGTCAACGCCATCGGCGCCTATATCGCCTATGGCGGGCCCGCGATCGTCATCGATAGCGGCACCGCCACGACGTTCGATATCGTCGGCGCCGACGGCGCCTTCGAGGGCGGCATCATCCTGCCGGGGATCAATCTGTCGCTGCAGGCGCTGCACGATGCGGCCGCGCGCCTGCCGCGCGTAGAGATCCGCGATCCCGGCATCGTCATCGGCAAGGACACCGTGCGCGCGATGCAATCGGGGATATATTGGGGCTCGATCGACATGATCGAAGGCCTGACCCAGCGCATCCGCAGCGAATACGGCGCGCCGATGGCCGCGATCGCCACCGGGGGCGTGGCGTCGCTGTTCGAGGGCGCGTTCACCACGATCGAACATTTCGACCAGGAGCTGACCTCGCGCGGTCTGCTTGAAATCTTCAGACGGAACGGCGGAACGCTTTGACGCAACGCGACGAACTCGTCTTCCTGCCGCTGGGCGGCTCCGGCGAAATCGGCATGAACCTCAACGCCTACGGCTACGGCCCGCCGGACGCGCGCAAATGGATCGTCGTCGATATCGGCGTCACCTTCGGGCGCGAAGACACGACGCCCGGAATCGATCTCATCCTGCCCGATCCGAGCTTTCTGGAGGAGCGCCGCAAGGACATCCTCGCCATCGTGCTGACGCATCGGCTGGCTGTGGCCCAGGCTGAAGGCGCCGCTCTACGCCACGCCCTTCACCGCCGCCCTGATCCGCGAAAAGCTGCGCGAACGCGGGCTTTTGGACCGGGTGAAGCTCAACGTCGTGCCGCTGAAAGGCCGCTTTCAGATCGGCCCGTTCGATCTCGAACTGATCACGCTGACGCATTCGATCCCTGAGCCGAACGGCGTGGCGATCCGCACGCCGCTGGGTCTTGTGTGGCACACCGGCGATTGGAAGATCGATCCCGATCCGCTCGTGGGCGAGACCACCGACGAGGCCGCGCTGACGCGCATCGCCGACGAGGGCGTGCTGGCGATGGTTTGCGATTCGACGAATGTTTTCGTCGAAGGGGAATCCGGCTCCGAAGCCGACGTGCGCGCCTCTCTGACCGCGCTGATCGCCACTTTGAAGCGCAAGGTCGTGGTCACCGCCTTCGCCTCGAACGTCGCGCGGATGGACAGCGTCATTCGCGCCGCGCACGCCTGCGGGCGCACCGTGGCGCTGGTGGGCCGATCGATGCATCGCATCGCCGCCGCGGCGCGCAGCGTGGGCCTGTTGCAGGGCCTGCCCGAACTCGCCGACGAGAGCGAAGCGGGCCATCTGCCGCCGGAAAACGTGCTTTATCTGTGCACCGGCAGCCAGGGCGAAGCGAGCGCGGCGCTGTCGCGGATCGCCGCCGGGGACCACCGCCACGTGACGCTCGGCGCGGGCGATGCGGTGATCTTCTCGTCGCGCGTCATTCCCGGCAACGATTCCGCGATCTATGCGCTGCAGGAGCGCTTGAGCGAACGCGGCGTGCGGGTGATCACCGACAAGGACGCGCTGGTGCACGTGTCGGGCCATCCCGCGCGCGACGAGTTGGCGCAAATGTACGCCTGGGCGCGTCCGAAAATCGCGGTGCCGGTGCACGGCGAACGCCGCCACATTCTGGAGCATCAGGCGTTCGCGCTCGCGCTGCAGACGCCGCAGGCCATGGCGCCGCGCAATGGCGATCTGATCCGCCTAGCGCCGGGACCCGCCGAAGTCATCGACGAGACGCCGGCTGGGCGGCTTTATGTCGACGGAACAGTCATCGTCGAAGCGGAGGACGACGCCTTGCGCGAACGCCGGCGCATCGGCGCGGACGGCATCGTCACCGTCGCGCTTGCGGTGCATTCGAAATCGCACGCGATTGCGTCGGGCCCGGACATCCGCGTCAAGGGGTTGCCGGCGAGCGATGAAGACGCGTTCGACCTCGCCGTCGACGATTTGGGCGATGCGGCGGAGGCGGCCTATCAGCGCCTCAATCACGCCGATCGCGCCGACGACGACGCCGTGGAGAACGCCATCGTGCGCGCCGTGCGCAAGGCGGCCGAGCGCGCGTGGGGCAAGCGGCCTCTGGTGGATGTGGTGGTGATGCGCGTGTGACGCGCGGCGAGGAAAGGGATGCAGCCATGATCGGACGATTGAACCATGTCGGCGTTGCGGTGCCCTCGATCGAGGACGCCAAGCGCACGTATCTGGAGCTCTATGGCGTCGGCCCCGAAGCGATCACCAAGACCGGCGAAATGGAATCGCAGGGCGTCCGCTATGCGTTCGTGAACGTCGCCAACAGCCAGATCGAGCTCATCGAGCCGCTGGGCGAGGCCTCGCCGATCCGGAAGTTTCTTGAGAAGAACCCCGCCGGCGGCCAGCATCATGTGTGCTTCGAAGTCGAGGACATCTACAAGGCGCGCGACGCGATGATCGCCAAGGGCGCGACCGTGCTCGGCGAGCCGCGCATCGGCGCGCACGGCACGCTGATCATTTTCATCCATCCGAAAAACTCCAACGGCGTGCTGGTGGAATTGATGGAGACGCCCAAGCACGCCGATCATTGAATCGCAGGGCGGCGCGGCGAGAAGGGCCGACACTCGAGAAACACGGATAGGCGCGATGTTTTCCTTGCTAGGCTTCGGCATCTATTTCCTTCTGTGGTGGATGGCGTTTTTCATCGTCTTGCCGTTCGGCGCGCGCAGCGCCGCCGAGACGCAGACCGAAATCGCCCCCGGCGCGGAGCGCGGCGCGCCGCTCCAGCACCAGCTGGGCCGCAAGGCGCTGTGGGCGGCGGGGCTGGCCGGCGTGTTCTGGGTGGGCGTCTATCTGGCGGTCGAGGCGGACGTGTTCGCCATCCGCGCGCCCTAGATCAACGGCCGGCGCGGCGGCGCCAAAACCGATTTCCCCTTTGGCCGGTCACGCTCTAAAAGGGCCGCTCCCCCGCTGTCCCGATCGCTTCAGGCGCACCTCATGCAGTCCCACGCCCTTTCCGTCGCCCGCGCCGACAATTTCGCCGAATGGTACCAGGCGGTGTGCCGCGAGGCCGACCTGGCGGAAGCCTCGCCCACGCGCGGCTCGATGATCATGAAGCCGTGGGGCTACGGCCTGTGGGAGCGGATGCAGGCCGATCTCGACCGCCGCATCAAGGAGACCGGGCACGACAATTATTATTTCCCGCTGCTGATCCCGATGAGCTTCATCGCCAAGGAGGCCGAGCATGTCGACGGCTTCGCCAAGGAGATGGCGGTCGTCACCCATCATCGCCTCAAGGCGATCGACGGCAAGCTTGCGCCCGATCCCGCAGCGGCGCTGGAAGAGCCCTACATCATCCGCCCGACGTCGGAGACGATCATCGGCGACGCGTTCAGCCGCTGGATCAAATCCTATCGCGATCTGCCTTTGCTGATGAACCAATGGGCCAATGTGATGCGCTGGGAGATGCGCACCAGGCTGTTCCTGCGCACGGCGGAATTCCTGTGGCAGGAAGGCCATACCGCACACGCCGACAAGGCGGACGCGATGGCCGAAACGCTGCGCATGCTGGAGGTGTATCGCGCCTTCGCGGAGGATGCGATCGCCATGCCGGTCATCACCGGCGAGAAGCCGCCGCACGAGCGCTTTCCCGGCGCCGACAACACCTTCTCCATCGAAGCCATGATGCAGGACGGCAAGGCGCTGCAGGCCGGCACCTCGCACTATCTCGGCACGCATTTCTCCCAAGCGCAAAATATTCGCTTCCAGGACAAGGACGGCGAGGTGAAGTTCTGCCACACCACGTCCTGGGGCGCCTCGACGCGGCTGATCGGCGGCCTGATCATGACGCACGGCGACGATGACGGCCTGCGCACGCCGCCCGCGCTTGCGCCGCATCAGATCGTGATCGTGCCTATGGTGCGCGGCAAGCCCGAGGACGCCGAGATCGAAGCCTATTGCGCGAGCCTTTGCGCGGAATTGGGCGCGCAGGCTGCGTTCGGCTCGCGGCTGCGCGCCCATGTCGACGTCAAGCTGGCGAAGCCTGCCGACAAGCGCTGGGATTGGGTGCGCCGCGGCGCGCCGCTGATCTGCGAGATCGGCCCGCGCGACGCCGCCGGCGCCAACGTCACCTATATCCGCCGCGACGCGCTGCGCGCCGAAGGCAAGGTGCAAAGCCGAACGGTCTCGCGCGCAGAATTCGTCGCCGCCGCGGCAGGGCTGCTCGACGAGATCCAGACCGGGTTGCGCGCGGCCGCGCAGGCGCGACTCGACGCCAACATCCGCAGCGACGTCAAAACCTATGACGCGCTCGCCGAGTATTTCGGCGATGACGAAGATTCGCCCGATTTCCGGGGCTGGGTGCGCGCCGGTTGGCGCAAGGCGGAGGGGGCGGCCCTGGCGGATGTCGAAGCGAAGCTCAAGGCGCTCAAGCTCACCGTGCGCAACGCGCCGCTGGACCAGCCCGATGCGCACGGCGTCTGCATCTTCACCGGCGCGCCCGCCGACCAGACGATCCTGATCGCGCGCGCCTATTGATCGCATGACAGGCGACCTTCCATGACAACGACCGTCGCGGCGCGCCCTTTCGGCCTGTTCGAGCGCTTGCTCGCCGGGCGCTATCTGCGCGCCAAGCGGGCGCATGGCGGGGTCGCCTTGATCTCGATCATTTCCGTCGTCGGCATCACGCTGGCGGTGGCGGTGCTGATCGTCACCATGTCGGTGATGAACGGCTTTCGCGAGACGCTTCTGTCGCGCATTCTCGGCGTCAACGGCCACGTCTTCATCGACACGCGCGACGTTTCGGAAGCCGCGCGCAACCGCATCGCCGCGCTCGCCGCGCAGACGCCGGGCGTCGTCTCGGTCGCGCCGCTCATCGACGAGCAGGCGCTGGCGGTGGCGGACGGCGTGGCCACCGGCGTCTATATCCGCGGGATTCCACGCGCCGATCTGGAGCGGCTGTCGCTGATCATGGATACGATCCGCGATTCCGGTTCGCTCGACGGCTTTCAGGGCGTTGAGGACCCCACGATCGTGATCGGCGATCGCTTGGCTGCGCGGCTTGGCGTGGCGCCGGGCATGGCGGTGTCGATCCTTTCGCCGCAGGCGTCGGCCACGCCCTTCGGCCTCACGCCGCGGCGCAAAACTTTCGTCGTCGGCGCGATTTTCAGCGTCGGCATGGCGGAATACGATTCCGCGCTGATCTATATGCCGCTCGAACAGGCGCAAATCCTGTTCAATCGCGGCGAGCACGCCGATCGGCTGGAGCTGCGCATCCAGAACCCCGACGTGACGCGCTTCGTGATGGCGGAACTGCGCCAGCGCGTCGGCCCGGAATTGACCATTTTCGATTGGCGCACGCAGAGCCAGGGCCTCGCCGACGCGCTCGTTGTCGAGCGCAACGTGATGCGCATCATCCTGATGATGATCGTGGCGATCGCGGCGCTCAACATCGTGTCCGGACTTGTCATGCTGGTGAAGAACAAGAGCCGCGACATCGCCATCCTGCGCACCATGGGGGCCACGCAAGGGTCGATTCTGCGCGTGTTCTTCATGGCCGGCGCAAGCATTGGCGTGATCGGCACGGCGCTGGGGCTGACGTTCGGCGTCTCGGTCTGCTTGTTCATCGGGCCGATCCAGGATTTCCTGTCGAGCGCGCTCGGGTTCGATGTGTTTCCAGGCTCGGTCTATTCGCTGGAGGCGCTGCCCGCGCGCATCGAATGGGGCGAGGTTGCGGTGATCACGGCGTGGGCGCTGTTCATGTCGTTCGTGGCGACGCTGCCGATGGCTTGGCGCGCCTCCAGGCTCGATCCGGTGGAGGCGCTGCGTTATGAATGAAGCGGCGCTGGAGCTGATCGGGCTTGAACGGCGGTTTCTCTCGGGAGACCGCGAACTGGTCGTGTTGAACGGCGTCGATCTCACGGTCGCGCGCGGCGAATTGGTGGGGCTTGTCGGGCCTTCGGGTTCGGGCAAGTCGTCGCTCCTGCACGCCGCCGGCCTACTGGAGCGGCCGACGGGCGGGGCGGTGCGCATCGCCGGCGCCGATGCGTGGTCGCTGCCGGATCGCGAGCGCACGGCGCTGCGGCGCGCGCATATCGGCTTCGTCTATCAGTTTCACCATCTGCTGCCGGAATTCGACGCGCTCGATAATGTCGCCTTGCCGCAACTAATCGCCGGCGCGCCGCGGGCCCAGGCGCGGGAGGAGGCGGCGCGTCTGTTGACGGCGCTCGGCCTCGGCGAACGCCTGCGCCACCAGCCGTCGCAATTGTCCGGCGGCGAGCAGCAGCGCGTGGCCATCGCGCGCGCGCTGGTCAACAAGCCCGGCCTGCTTTTGGCCGACGAACCCACCGGCAATCTCGATCCCGACACCTCGAAGATCGTGTTCGAGCAATTGTTCCAGCTCGCCCGCCAGGAGGGCGTCGGCGCGCTGGTGGCGACGCACAATCTGGAGCTGACCCGCTACATGGACCGCGTCATGGCGCTGGATCACGGCAAGTTGCGGGTGCGGGGTTGAGCGGGCTTTCGAAGCGCCGCCAGGAGCGGACGCTCCACCAAGAGATACGCGATCCAGCCCGCAGCGATCATCACCGCGACTAACGCCACGAACAACACTTCAGGCGGCGCCGCGGCGTAGGCGCCCGCACGACGCAGCGCCGCATCCGCGACCCACCCGGCGAATCCGTGAACCAGATAAATCGAATAGGTCGCGTTCCCGAGCGCAACGAGACTGCGCGGCGCCTGCGTCGCGGCGTTCAGGCCTGCAAATCCCGCGATCAGCCCGCCGCAGACGATCGTTACGATCGGCCGCTCCCAGCCGCCCGGCCGCTCCCACCAGGAAGCCCCTGCAAAGAGCGCAGGCAGCGCCACGAACGCTGCGCCGCAGATCGCGGTCAACGCCCACGCGGGGCCTGGCGCGATGCGGCGATACAAACGCGCGATGGCCATGCCGACGAAGAATTGCACGAAGCGCGGATTAAACAGGAAATCAAACGGATAGGATTGGAATGCGGCCGTGGCCATGTTGAACGCGCACAGCCCAGCCCATGTCGCGAATGCGGCGATGCCCCACGTCCTGCTCACGATCAGCATGGCGAACATGGCGTAGAACGCGATTTCGAGGGTCAACGTCCAGGCTACGCCGATAATGGGGCCGGGCGGAACATAGAGCAGCGCAAGTGACGCCAGAATGTGCCCTGGCTCGCGCTGCCATCCATCGCCGACGTTCGGAAACAAAAAATAGAGCGGGAGAATCACCGCGCACAGCGCCCAATAGACGGGATAGATGCGCACAATTCGGCGCGCGGCGTAGCGCCGGAGCGCGCCGCGATCGCCGATATCGCCCCAATGCACGTGCGCGATGATGAAGCCGCTTATGACGAAAAAGAGATCGACGCCCACGCCCCCGCCGGCGAACAGGGAAAGAAAGGGCGGTGCATCCGGCCCGAGCCGGTCGCCGACGCGCTCGGCGGCATGAAACAGCGCCACGGACACCGCCGCCAGCGCGCGCGCCGCCTGAATCCAATCCAACCGATCGTGCCGGTTGTCGCGTGGCGCATCGCTTGTCACTAGAACAAAACAAGAATATGAAGTTGACGCGAATCGCGATTGGTGGCGTCAGTCATGCTGCGAAAGGTAAAGGCGATGGGCGCTATGAGCGCAAGCTTCGTGCACCTCAGGGCGCGCTCGGCCTATTCGCTGCTCGAGAGCACGCTGCATGTGAAGGATCTCGCCAAGCTGTGCGCCAAGCAGGCGATGCCGGCGCTGGCGTTGACGGATTCCAACAATCTGTT
>CAZMRN010000070.1:0-277 GCA_964568575.1 uncultured Caulobacteraceae bacterium | reverse complement strand
GCGCGCTGGAATTCTCCGAAGCGTTCGCGGCGGCCGGCCTCCAGCCGATTGTCGGCTGCGCGCTCACGGTGCGCACGCCGGAGGGCGCAGAAGGGGCGCTGGCGCTGTTGGCGCAATCGGAGCGCGGTTACGCCAATCTGATGCGTTTGGCGACGGCAGCGCACCTCGAGGTCGCAGCCCAGGACGCGCCGCACGTGTCGCTCGAGCGGCTCGAGGCGCACGCCGAGGGCCTCATCGCGCTGACGGGCGGAGCCGACGGGCTGTTGTCTGCGGTGCT
>CAZMRN010000069.1:3118-8628 GCA_964568575.1 uncultured Caulobacteraceae bacterium | reverse complement strand
GCAGCAGCGGCAGGGCGCGGAACCCAGCGCCGTTGGCGAGCGCGGTTCCGCCGTCGGCGGCGCTGAGCGCATAGAACGCGCCCAGCCAGGCGCCGCTGCCGGCGTGCTTCTCGCCGGCGAACAAGAGCGCGGGCGCGTCGTCGGCGGCGCCTGGTCCGTTCTCGCGGTACGCGACCCATGCGGCGCGCTCGCCGGACGGGTCGACCATGCGCCAGCCTTGGATGGCGAAATTGCGCCAGCGTCCGACGACGCGGCCTGCCGATCCGGGTTGAAAACGCAACGACAAGCGCGCCGGCGCGCCCGTCGCGT
The DNA here is from genome assembly GCA_964568575.1 of uncultured Caulobacteraceae bacterium. GTDB lineage: Bacteria > Pseudomonadota > Alphaproteobacteria > Caulobacterales > Aquidulcibacteraceae > RI-43. The sequence goes on along the minus strand of CAZMRN010000069.1, from coordinate 8,319 downwards.
CCAATGTGAAGAGCTGTTCCGGCCAAGAATCCGAAACATTCGGCGGCGGCGTCAGGCGCGGGCGATCGCCGACGCTCTGCGCCACAAGCGGCGGAGCCCCCGCCAGCCACCAAGCCAACGCCGCTACAAAAAAGCAAAAGGCCAAATCGGTGACGCCGCGCAGCATGATCGCCGCCTCCGCAGACAGCGCCCCCGAAGCGGCAGAGTACAAGGCTTGCGCCGCACGGGCGATGCAAAATCGCCATGATCCCGCCGCAACCGCCGCAACACATGAACGCCTTGAAAGCATTGGGGATCGTAAGCATGCGTGCAGTTTTTTTCGCGGCCTTGGTCGCGTTCGCGACGCCGGCGGCGGCGCAGGTCGTGCAGCCCTTGCGGCCATACGATCCCGCGATCGTGCGCGTCGCGGGGCGGGCGGAGGTGTATTTGCCGCCGGATCAGGCGCGCGTCGCCGTGCGGTTTTACAATCCAGCGCGAACAGCGGCTGAGGCGACGCAAGCGGTGACGACGCGCGCACGCGCGCTGGAGACGGCGGTGCGCGCGATCGATCCGCAAGCCGTCGTCATCGAACGCACCGACATCACCGTGCGTCCGGTGATGCGGCCAACGCAGGAGGGCCGCCCGGACCGCATCAGCGGCTATGAGGCGACGGCGGCGACGACCATCCTCGTGCGCGATCTGGCCCAGCTCACGCGCGCCGTCGAGGCCGGCATGAACGCGCAACCCGATACTTTTGAAGACGTGCAATTTTCGATCCGCGACACCAACGCCGCGCGCCGCACGGCGCGCGAGGCCGCGGTCCGCGATGCGGTGGACAAGGCGCGCGTCTATACCGAGGGCGCGGGCTTTCGCCTGGGCCGGCTGCTGCTGGTCGAGGAGGGCGGCTCGAACATGATCGCGCAGAGCGGCAATCGGGCGATGTTCGCAGCGCCGATCGCGCGCAGCGAGAGCGCGGATGCGATTCTCGCGCCCACGATCGCCGCGGAGCCGCAGCTGTACACTGCCGAAGTGTCGCTGGTGTACGAGGTCGGCGCGGCCCTGCCTGCGCCGACGCGCTGACCGCCGGCGGGTGCGTAAAGCCGCGCTGCGCGCTATACTTGGCCGGAGGGGAGGGCTTCGATGCGCGCCTTGATCATGTTGGCATCGCCGCTGGCCGCCTTGGCGGCCTGCGCCACGCCGTGTCCCGCCGATATCGGCCAGGTTTACCGCCAAGAGGCCTATCGCTGCGTCGATGGCACGGAGCTCGCAGTGTCGTTTGCGCGCCAGCCGAACGTCGCCGTCATCGCCGTCAACGCCCAGCGCGCAATATCCCTTCCGGCGCAACCGACGGCGGAAGGTTTTCGCTTCAGCGGGGCGGCCGGCACGTTCACTGGCGACGGAAGCGTGGCGCTCTGGGCCCCCGCCGGCGCGGCCGAAACGCAGTGCGGCGCCGAAAATTGAGCGGTCCTTCGGCCAAATTCGGCCTACAAGACGCTGCACAGGGACACGCTGCGGTCTGCACGATGGCGGCGAAACATTGCAGGAGAGTCATAATGGGGCTTCGCACACTGAGCATGGCGCTCGCGGCCGCGATGGCGCTGGCGAGTTGTGAAACGACGGGCGGCGCTTATGGCGGCGGCTATGGCGGCACGCAATTGTCGCAATGCATGCGCAACGCGCTTGTCGGCGCCGGCGTCGGGGCTGTCGCCGGCGCCTTGATCGGCTCTGAAGACAATCGCGGCGAGAACGCGGCGCTTGGCGCGGCCGCGGGCGGTCTGGCGACGTACGGCGTGTGTCGTTGGCTTGATGCGCGTTCGCGACAACGGGTCGAGCAGGCCTATTATCGTTCGCTCGATTCCAACGCGTCGGTGAACGATTCCTGGCAGAGCGACGACGGCGCGCCGCGCTCGCTGGTGGTCAACACGCCGCAGCCGACGACCGTGCCGAACTATTCCGAGTGCCGGCGCGTGACCGCCACCATCTCGGACCCGACCCAGGGACGTCAGAACCTTCCGCCGGAAACGTTCTGCCGCGGGCCGAACGGCGCCTGGACGCCGGTCTAAGGCGCGCGGATCGAACACGGCAACGCCGGCGTCGCTGCAACGGCGCCGGCGTTTTCTTTAGCGCGTCGGCGCGAGCGTGCGATCAAAGAAGTCGAGCGTGGTTTCAAGCGCGTGACGCCCGGCCCAGGGCGCGTAAAGTCCGTGGCGCTGGCCTGGATAGGTCATCATGTCAAAGCGCACGCCCGCCTGCTGCAGCGCGGCGGCGAAGCGCGTCGTATGCTCGAACAAGACATTGTCGTCGGCCATGCCATGCACCAGCAGAAGCGGCGCACGCAGCTGCGCCGCAGCGCTGATCGGCGAGGACAGCGCATAGGCGTCGCCCGCCGCGTCCGGCAGGCCGAGATAGCGCTCGGTATATGCGGTGTCGTAGAGCCGCCAATCGGTCACCGGCGCGCCCGCGACGCCTGCACGAAACGCCTCCGGCGCCTGCGTCATCAGCATCAAAGTCATGAAGCCGCCATAGGACCATCCCGTAACGCCGATGCGCGCGCCGTCGACGAACGGCAGCGTGCGCAGATAGGCGAGGCCGGCAAGTTGGTCGCGCACTTCGACATCGCCCAGGCGCCCGGCGAGCGCGGCTTCGAACGCTGCGCCCTGATTCGCTGCGCCGCGATTTTCAAGCGAGAACACGACATAGCCGCGCTCCTGGTAGAGCCGGCGCCGCGGGCTGGTCCAAGCGCGCGTCACATATTGCACCCCTGGCCCGCCATAGACGTCGATAATCGCGGGATAGCGGCGATCGGGCGAGAATCCCACCGGCGGATCGAGGCGGTAATGCAGCCGTGTTGCGGGGTCGCCGGGCGCGGCGATCGCGCCGAACTGCGTTTCTGGATAGCGCGCAGCATAAGGCGCGAAGGGATGCGCTGGCGTGATCGCGTTCTCCTCGATCCAGCGGATTCGCGTGCCGTCGGCGCGATAGAGGCCCACCTGCGGCGGCGTGGCGACGTCCGAGAAAACACCGATGAAGGCGCTGAAATCGCTGCTCCAGACGGCGCGCCACCATCCCGGCGTTTGCGTCAGGCGAACGGGCGCGCCGCCCGTCAACGGCACGCGATAGACGTGCTGTTCGAGCGGTGTGTCGACGCTCGCTTGGATGTAGAGCGCGCCGCGCGCCTCATCGACGCCGATGACGTCGCGCACCGGCCACGCCCCGCGCGTCAACCGCGCGCGCAAGCGACCGCGCGCGTCATAGCGATAGACATGCGCGAATCCGTCCCGCGCGGAGAGCCACAAAAAGCCGCCGTCGCCGAGCGCGGTGAATCCGTCGTTCACGTTCACCCAGTGTCGCGCCCGTTCGGTGAGAACGAGGCTCGATGCGCCCGTTTGCGGATCGACGCGCAGCAGGTCGAGGCGCTTCTGATCGCGCGACAGGCGCTGCACATAAAGCGCATCGCCGCGCGCGCTCCAATCTGCGCGCGCGAGGTAGATGTCGCGATCGGCGCCGAGGTCGACGCGCACCCGCGCGCGGGTACGCAAATCCTCGACAAAGAGCTCGATCGCGGCGTTGGCCGATCCTGCACGCGGATAGCGCTGCGCGCTCACGGTCACGCCGTCGGCGTTGATGTCGGCGCGCTGCACCAAAGGCGTCGCGCTTTCATCGGTGCGCGTGAAGGCGATGTGGGAGTCGTCCGGCGCGAACCAATAGCCGTCGTAGCGGCCAAGTTCTTCCTGGGCGACGAATTCGGCGAGGCCGTTGGCCACGGCGCCGCCGCCGTCCGTTGTGATGCGCCGCTCCGCGCCATTCTGGCGCGCGATGACGTAAAGATCGCCATCGCGGACAAAACCGATATAGCCGCCGCCCGGGGAGAAGCGCGCATCGATCTCGTCGCTTTCTGTCGCGGTGATTTGCCTGACGGCGCCGGCGGCGGCGTCCGCGATGTGCAGGTCGCCGCCCGCCGGGGCCAGCACGTGCGTGCCTGCTGCGTCCCATTGATAGGCGACCACGCCGCGCTGGCTGATGCGCATGCGTTCGCGCCGCGCCCGCTCCGCTTCCGACAGAGCTGCGTCGTCGCGGCTCAAGGCGTCGGCGTCAAGCAAGACTCGGACGGGGCCGCCGCCGACGTCTTGGATGACAAGGTCGAGCGCGCGGGCGTCGCTCGATTTCGGGCGAAGGCTCGTTATGGCGCGTCCGTCCGGCGAAAAGCGAAGCTCCATCGGCCGGGGCCCGGCGAGATCGGGACTTGCGAAAACGCGCTCCGCCGTGAGCGGCGCGCCCGGCGCCTGCGCTGCAGCGGAAGAGACGGCGAGCGCTGCAAGCGCGCACAGGACTGAAAAACGCATGCGCGCAGGCTAGCGGCCGACCGGGCGACCGCCAAGGGCTCGACGCCCGCCCGATCCCTCGCTACATCCCGCGCTTTCCGCACCTTGGCGAGCAAACCTCATGGCGCAACCGGCGCAGTACATTTTCACCATGCAGGGCCTGACCAAGGCCTATCCCGGCGGCAAGAAGGTGTTCGAGAACATCTGGCTGAGCTTCTACCCCGACGCCAAGATCGGCGTCGTGGGCGTCAACGGCTCAGGCAAGTCGACGCTGCTGAAAATCATGGCCGGGCTTGATTCAGACTTCACCGGCGAAGCGTTTCCGATGGCGGGGGTCAAGCGCGGCTATCTGGAGCAGGAGCCGGCCCTCGATCCCGCGCTCACCGTGCGCGAGAATGTCGAGGCGTGGTGCGAAGAAAAGAAGCTCGTCGCGCGCTTCAATGAAGTGTCGATGGAAGTCAGTGAAAATTACAGCGACGACCTGATGGAGGAGATGACCTCGCTGCAGGAGCGCATCGACGCGGCCGACGCGTGGGACATCGATTCCAAGATCGACATGGCGATGGACGCTCTGCGCTGCCCGCCAGACGACGCCGGCGTCGAGAAGCTCTCCGGCGGCGAGCGTCGCCGCGTCGCCATCTGCCGCCTGCTTCTGTCGAAGCCCGACATGCTGCTCTTGGATGAACCGACGAACCATCTCGACGCCGAGAGCGTCGCCTGGCTGCAGCACCACCTGGAGACGTTTCCCGGCTGTGTGATCCTCGTCACCCACGATCGTTATTTTCTCGATCAAGTGACGAAATGGACGCTCGAACTCGACCGCGGCAAAGGCATTCCGTACGAGGGCAATTATTCCGCCTGGCTTGAAGCGAAAGCGAAGCGCTCGGCGCAGGAGGCGGC
>CAZMRN010000069.1:2571-3100 GCA_964568575.1 uncultured Caulobacteraceae bacterium | reverse complement strand
TGTCGCGCGAGCTCGAATGGGTGCGCCAATCGCCGAAGGCGCGGCAGGCCAAGTCCAAGGCGCGCCTGCAGCGCTACGAAGAAATGGCCAGCGCGGCGGAGCGCGAAAAGCAGACCTTCGCCACCATCCAGATTCCGCCCGGGCCGCGCCTCGGGCAGAACGTCATCTCCGTCGACCACCTTACCAAGGGGTTCGGCGACCGGCTCCTGATCAAGGACCTGACGTTCAAATTGCCGCCGGGCGGCATCGTCGGCATCATTGGCCCCAACGGCGCCGGCAATCCACGCTGTTCCGCATGATCACCGGACAGGAAAAGCCCGATAGCGGCGCCATCACCATCGGCGACAGCGTGAAGCTCGGCTATGTCGATCAATCGCGCGACGCGCTCGACCCGAATAAGACGATCTGGCAGGAGGTGTCGGGCGGGCTCGACATCTTGACGATCAATGGCCGCGACGTGCCTTCGCGCGCGTACGTCTCAAGCTTCAATTTCAAGGGATCGGATCAGCAAAAGAAGGTGGGGCTGCTC
>CAZMRN010000069.1:2163-2561 GCA_964568575.1 uncultured Caulobacteraceae bacterium | reverse complement strand
GGGCGGCGAACGCAACCGCGTGCACCTCGCCAAGACGCTGCTGTCGGGCGCCAATGTCCTGCTGCTCGACGAGCCGACGAACGACCTCGACGTCGAAACGCTGCAGGCGTTGGAAAGCGCGCTGGAGGACTTCCCGGGCTGCGCCGTGGTGATCAGCCACGATCGCTGGTTCCTCGATCGCCTCGCCACCCATATTCTCGCGTTCGAGGGCGACAGCCACGTCGAGTGGTTCGAAGGCAATTTCGAAGCCTATGAGGAGGACAAGATGCGCCGCCTCGGCCTCACGGAAATCATTCCCAGCCGGATCAAGTTTCAGCGCTTCGCACGCTGAGCGGGCGGATTACGCCGCCGCCGCGCGGCCCGTGATCCGCGTGAACACGCCCTGATGCACGCGCGAG
>CAZMRN010000069.1:0-2096 GCA_964568575.1 uncultured Caulobacteraceae bacterium | reverse complement strand
GGCCTCGCCCAGGCGCTCGAGCACGTCGGCGCGCGCCTCGGCGTCGAACGCGCTCAAAACGTTGCGGCAGAAAATCGCGTCGAACATGCCCAATTGGCCGGCGTCATTGAGGAGATTGTGGTTGATGAAGCGGACGCTGGCGCGCAGCCTGTCCGAGATGCGCCAGGTTTCGCCGGCGCGCTCGAAATGGCGAATGAGGCGCCGGATCGAGAGCCCGCGCTGCGCCTCGAACTGGCTATAGGCGCCGGAGCGCGCGCGATCGAGCAGGCGCTCTGAAATATCGGTCGCGATCACCTCGAACGGGCCGCAGCGGCCTTCCTCGCGCGCTTCATGCAACAGCATCGCCAGCGAATAGGCTTCTTGGCCTGTCGAACAGCCGGCGCTCCAAACGCGGATCTTGTCGCCCTCGCCCCTCTTGTGCGCGAGTTCCGGCAGAATCGCCTGCGAGAATACCTCGAATGGCGTGCGGTCGCGGAAAAACGATGTTTCCGCGTTCAACAATGCATCGACCATGACGTCCCAAGCGGGATCGTCGGGCCGCATCAGCCCCATCTCGATCAATTCGCCAGGATGCGTCAGCCCTTCGCGACGCGCGATCGGCGTCAGGCGCAGATGATACATTTGCGCCTTGCTCGGATCGAGCGCGACGCCGACGCGTCGGCGCGCCGCGCGCGCCAGCTCTGCGACATGCGCATCGCTCAACATCACACAAGCCCGACTTCGGTGAACTTGGATTGCAGGATGTCGCCGTCGAACGGCTTCATGATGTATTCGTCGGCGCCGGCCTTGATCGCCTCGGAAATGTGGGCGACGTCATTCTCGGTGGTGCAGAACACCACGACAGGCTTGTCGCCGCCGGGCTCCTTGCGCAGCTGCTTGAGGAAATCGACGCCGCTCATCACCGGCATGCGCCAATCGAGGAGGATTGCGTCGGGCATGGTCTTCCGGCAAGACTGCAGCGCCTCGAGCCCATCGCCCGCTTCGTCGATCGTGAAGCGCATATCCTCAAGGATGCGCCGCGCCACTTTGCGGATGACGCGGCTGTCGTCGACGACGAGGCAGGATTTCATCGCGGCGGTTTCCCTCTCAAGCGGCGTTGATGCGCGCCGGCGCGCGCGGCAAGGTGATGCGAAAACAAGCGCCGACCGGCGCGTCGCGGCGCAGATCGAGCGCGCCGCCAATCTCGGCGATCAGCGCGCGCGCCGCGCACAGGCCCACGCCTGCGCCGGAAAAACGCTGCGCCGCTGCGGCCGTGGATACGCCCTGCACGAACAGGCCGTCGAGGATCGCCGGCGTGACGCCGCGGCCGTCATCGGCGATGTCGATCGCCACGCCGTCGCGCACATAATGCGCCAGGACGACGATCTGCCCGGTTTCGGGCTTGCCGGCGGCGCGCCGCTCATCTGGCGTCTCCAGGCCATGATCGCAGGCGTTGCGCACGAGATGCACCAGCGCCGCGCGTACGGCCGCGATTTCGCGCGGCGGCGCTTCGATATCGCCGCCTTGGGCTTCGAAGCCGATTTTCTTGCCGAGCGTTTCGGCCGCATCGGCGGTGAAGATCGGCGCGAAGGTCCAGGCTTCAGCCAGCGGGCGCGGCGCTTCGCTGGCGGGCGAAGCGTCTGGTCGCGAGAGCGCCGCGATGTGACTGCGCAGGCCCAAAAGCGCGCTTTGCAGCAGCTTGCGTGAGACGCCGTCGAGGCCGACGGCCGCGATGGTTTCGGCCGCGTGCGCGGCCGCCTCGATGCGCATCAGGCCCACGCAACCCGCCGCGCCGCGGATCGTATGCAGGCGGCGCAAGAGATCGTCGCGCGCGACGCGGTCCCCGTCCTGCGCGCGCAAAAGGGCGGCGTCGGCGGCGTCCAACAGGCGCCGCGCCTCGAGCGCAAAATCCGGAATCAGATCATCCATCGCCGCCAGCCTGGGGCGGCCTAAGCGCGGCGCGCCCCGATTCGGATCGTGCGCTGCGGTCGTTAACAGGAATTTACGCGGCGGCGCGAAGGGCGATCCGATCCGACAGCGCAATAAATTCGACGCGCTCCTCGCCTTCGCGCACGCGAAGCTCCAGCCCGGCCTGGCGCGCTACAACGCCGGCGAAC